>DATMBW010000405.1:0-3582 GCA_035559095.1 Ramlibacter sp. | reverse complement strand
AGTTCTCGCCAGGACGAAAGCGCAGACGGCCGGTCCCCAGTCCTGCCGGCAACGCCAAGGGATCTCCCGTCGATCGACCGGTTGCTGCGCCATCCCCGCGTGGCCGATCTCCTGGCCGAACACGGCCATGACCTGGTGACGGGCGAAGCACGCGCGCTGACCGAGATACTGCGGGCGCGCTGCCTGCGCGGCGAACTGCCGCTGGCCGAAGTCCAGCCCGAGGCCCTGGCCGCTTCGCTGGCCCGCGGCATCGAGGAACGCCTGGCGCCGCGCATGCGCTCCGTCATCAACTTGAGCGGCACGGTGATCCACACCAACCTCGGCCGCGCGATCCTGGCCGACTCCGCCTTGCGGCACGTCCTGGAAATGATGGCCGGCCCCAACAACCTCGAGTACGACCTGGACACCGGCGGCCGCGGCGATCGCGACAGCGTGGTGGAAGAACTCCTGTGCCGGCTCACCGGCGCGCAAGCCGCCACGGTGGTCAACAACAATGCCGCGGCGGTGCTGCTTGTCATCGCGGCGCTGGCCCACCGCCACCCGGGAGGGCGCGAAGTCATCATCTCGCGCGGCGAGCTGGTGGAAATCGGCGGGGCTTTCCGCATGCCCGACGTCATGGCCTCGGCCGGCGCGTGCATGGTGGAAGTGGGCACGACCAACCGCACGCATCCGCATGACTACGCGCAGGCGATCAACCAGCGCACAGCGCTCCTGATGAAGGTGCACACCAGCAACTATGTGGTCAAGGGCTTCGCCTCGGCGGTGGACGAAGCCGCACTGGCGGACATCGCGCACGCACGCGGGTTGCCGATGGCCACGGATCTGGGCAGCGGTGCGCTGGTGGACCTGGCGGCCTGGGGCCTGCCGCACGAGCCGACGCCGCAGGAAATGATCAAGGCCGGCAGCGACGTGGTCACCTTCTCGGGCGACAAGCTCCTGGGCGGTCCGCAGGCCGGGCTGATCGTCGGCACCCGCGAAGCCATCGGCTGCATTCGCAAGTATCCGATGAAGAGGGCCTTGCGCATGGGCAAGATGCCGCTGGCCGCGTTGGAGGCCACGCTGCGCCTGTACCTGAGGCCGGAGCGGCTGGCGCGTGACTTGCCCACATTGCGCCTGCTGACCCGGCCGGAAGCGGAAATCGCCGCCATGGCCGACCGCCTCGCCCCCGCGGTGGCCGCGGCCTTGGCGCCGCGCTTCGGTGCCAAGGCGGCCAGGATGAAGAGCCAGATCGGCTCCGGCGCACTGCCGGTGGAAACCCTGCCGTCCGCGGGACTGGTCATCACGCCGGAGCGCGTGGCGAAAAAAGGCATCGGAGCGGCAGTCGATGAACTGGCCCGGGCTTTGCGCGGTTTGCCGTCGCCCGTGATCGGCCGCATCGCGGATAGCGCACTCTGGCTCGACTTTCGTGCGCTGGAAGACCCACGGTCCTTCGTCGCGCAACTTGCCGTCCTGCGCGAAAGGTTGATCGGCCGGGATCGGGACAGTGCATGACATGCCGTCGGCGGGACCAACGCTAGACTTCGATTCGTGAATACGTCGTCGTGGAGGGGAATCGATCCCGGTGGATCGGCCGGGCTTCAAACCCGGTGGGTGGCGCCATGCGTCGCCGGGTGGGTTCGACTCCCATTCCCCTCCGCCAGAGCGCCATGATCATCGCCACCGCGGGCCATGTCGATCATGGCAAGACGAGCCTGGTACGCGCGCTGACGGGCGTCGATACCGATGCCTTGCCCGACGAGAAGCGCAGGGGGATGACGATCGAGCCCGGGTACGCCCATGCCGAGCTCGACGCAGGCGTCACCGTCAGTTTCGTGGATGTTCCGGGTCATGAACGCTTCATCAGGAACATGCTGTCGGGCATCGCCGCGATCGATGCCGCACTGCTGGTGGTTGCCGCCGATGACGGCCCCATGCCGCAGACGCTGGAACATCTGGCGGTGCTGGACCTGTTGGGCGTTTCGCGGGCAGCCGTGGCCATCACGAAGGTCGACCGGGTGGATCCCGCCCGGATTGAGCAGGTGCGCTCGGCCATCGGCCTCCTCGGTGGCGGCAGTTTGCGCGATGCGGCGGTGTTCGAGGTCTCCACGCTGAGCGGGCAGGGCGTAGAAGCGCTGCGCCGGCACCTGGCGGATATGCAGCGTGGGATTCCAGCGCGCACGCCCGATGGTGCTTTCCGGCTCGCGGTCGATCGCCGCTTTTCGCGGCCGGGCGCCGGCACCATCGTCACCGGCGCGGTGCTGTCCGGGCGCGTGGCGGCAGGCGACAAGCTGCTCATCTCTCCGGCGGGGCATCCGGCGCGTGTTCGTGCCGTTCAGGTGCACGGGCTGGAGGTCCAGCATGCACACGCTGGCCAGCGATGTGCCCTGAATCTGGCTGCGGCGGGCGGCGAGCACCTCGAGGTCGAACGCGGCGACTGGGTCCTGGCGCCTTGCGCACATGCCCCCACGATGCGGCTGGACGCGTCGCTGCGGCTGCTCGCCGACCTGCCTTCGCCATTGAAGGCAGGCGCATCGCTTCAGCTGCACATCGGCGCCGCCGCCTGCGCGGCCCGCGTGATCCCGCTGGCGCAACGGCAGCTGGAGCCGGGCGCGACAGGGCTGGTGCAGCTCCTGCTCGCCGCTCCGGTCAGCGCGCTGCACGCGGACCGCTTCGTGCTGCGGGATGCGGCAGCACGCCGCTTCGTCGGTGGCGGCGCAGTCCTGGACCCCTTCGCGCCGGCGCGGCGCCGGGCCTGGCCCGAGCGATTGGCCGACCTGCAGGCGCTGGCAGAGCCCGCGTTGCCGCACGTCCTCGAACGGCTGCTGGCGGCGCATGGCGAAGGCGTCGAATGGTATCGCTTTGCGCAAGCCATGAATCTCGACGACGGGCAACAGGCTGCGCTGCGCTCGCAGGTGCCCGCGCACGAGGCGGCCCATGCCGGCGGCCTGCGGCTCGTGGCACCGGCGCATTGGCACGCGCTTCAGGCCCGCGTGAAGCAGGTGCTGGCCGATTCGCATGCGCAGCACCCCGAGAGCCTGGGCATGACGGAAGCGGCACTCGTGGCGGCGCTTGCGCCCGCGGGCGATGGCGTGGTGCGCCGTGCCGCGATCCGCGCCGAGCGGGCCGCCGGCCGGATCGTCCGGGATGGTTTCGTGTTCCGCCTGCCTGGTCACGCGGCGCGGCTTTCCGCCGAGGATGCCGCCCGGTTGCACCAGGTGATCAATGTGATGCAACCCTTCGGGTTGCGGCCGCCGCCGCTGGGAGAGCTGGCGCCGCTGCTGGACATGCCGCTCGCACAAGCCTCGGCCTTCCTGGAACGTGCCGCCGCGCTGGGCCATCTCGTGCGAGTGGCGAAAAATCGCTTCTTCCTGCCTGCCACGATCGATGAACTGGTGGCTATCGCGCGCCAGACGGCGCTCGATGCGCCCGACGGACGTTTCGACGCTGCCAGCTTCCGTGACCGGTCCGGCATCGGACGCAACCTGTCGATCCAGCTGCTCGAGTTCTTCGATCGATCGGGGATGACGCGCCTCGCGGCGGACCGCCGCCGTTGGATGGCGGTCCCCACGCAAGACTGAGCTTCGCGTCAGCGCCAGTCGTCGA
>DATMBW010000404.1:0-3300 GCA_035559095.1 Ramlibacter sp. | reverse complement strand
GCAAGGTCAAGCCGCACGTGCCGCCGAAGAAATAAGGCTTGTCACATAACGGTTTGGCTCACGGAACGCCCGCGGCGCGCAGCTGTCCAGCAATCTAGGAAGTCATGGATCCCGGGTCAAGCCCGGGATGACGGGTCCTCTTTGACCGGCCTCGTTCCAAAAATCGCCGTCCCGACCCGCACCATCGTGCTGCCCGCGGCGATGGCGGCCTCGAGGTCGCCGGTCATGCCCATGGACAAGGTATCGAGCGCCAGCCCGGCGTCGCGCAACTGGTCGAACAGCGCCTTGGCCCGCAGGTGGATCGCTTTCTGGTCCGCGAAATCGCTCGCCGGTTCGGGGATCGTCATCAGGCCGCGCAGGGCGATGTGTGGCAACCGCGCCACTTCTTGTGCCAGGGGCAGCACCTCCCGCGGCGCCACACCGGCCTTGGTCGGGCCGCCGTCGATATTGACCTGGATGCACACCTGAAGCGGCGCCATCCCCGCGGGGCGCTGCTCGGACAGGCGCTGGGCCGTCTTGAGCCGGTCCACCGAATGGGCCCAATCGAAATGCGCGGCCACCAGACGCGTTTTGTTACTCTGGATCGGGCCGATGCAATGCCATTGCAGGCGCAGCGGGTGCAGCATGGCGATCTTTTCGACCGCTTCCTGGATGTAGTTCTCGCCGAAGGCGATTTGCCCGGCGGCCGCGGCCTCGCGTATCGCCTCGGGGCCGAAGGTTTTCGACACCGCCAGCAACGTAACTTCGCTTGGCTCGCGATGCGCAGCCGCACACGCCAGCGCGATTCGCTCGTGAACTCTCTGGAGGTTGTCTGCAATCGTGGTCATAATTGATCAGGCCCAGGTCGAGCCGGCGCGAAGCGCGGCTCACCTCGCCTCACTAGTTGAAGGGGACTTGTGGATATTACCCAGCTGCTGGCATTCAGCGTCAAGAACAAGGCATCGGACCTGCACCTGTCCGCCGGCCTGCCTCCCATGATCCGCGTTCACGGCGACGTGCGGCGCATCAACGTCGATCCGCTGGACCACAAGCAGGTCCACGCCATGGTGTACGACATCATGAACGACACGCAGCGCAAGACCTACGAGGAATTCCTCGAAGTCGATTTCTCGTTCGAGATCGACGGCCTGGCGCGTTTTCGCGTCAATGCGTTCAACCAGTACCGCGGCTCGGGCGCCGTGTTCCGCACGATTCCGTCCAAGATCCTGACGCTGGAGCAGCTCAACGCGCCGAAGATCTTCAGCGAGCTGGCCCTCAAGCCCCGCGGGATGGTGCTGGTCACCGGGCCGACCGGTTCGGGCAAGTCCACCACTCTCGCGGCGATGGTGAACTACCTGAACGAGACTGAATACGGCCACATCCTAACGGTGGAAGACCCGATCGAATTCGTGCACGAGTCCAAGAAGTGCCTGATCAACCAGCGCGAAGTGGGCAACATGACGCTTTCGTTCGCGGCGGCGCTGCGGTCGGCGCTGCGCGAAGACCCGGACGCGATCCTGGTGGGCGAAATGCGCGACCTGGAAACCATCCGCCTGGCGATGACCGCGGCGGAGACGGGGCACCTGGTGTTCGGCACGTTGCATACCTCCAGCGCCGCCAAGACGATCGACCGGATCATCGACGTGTTCCCGGCCGAGGAAAAGGAAATGATCCGCGCCATGCTGTCGGAGTCGCTCCAGGCCGTGATCTCGCAGACGTTGTGCAAGACCAAGGACGGCGCCAGCCGGGTGGCGGCGCACGAGATCATGATCGGCACCTCCGCCATCCGCAACCTGATTCGCGAGGCCAAGGTGGCGCAGATGTATTCGGCCATCCAGACCGGCAACAACTTCGGCATGCAGACGCTGGACCAGAACCTGCTGGACCTGGTCAAGCGCAACGTGATCAGCCCGGCCGAAGCGCGCGGCAAGGCCAAGATTCCGGAGAACTTCCCGGGCTGACATGACCCCCACGCTTCTCACTTCGTGTAGTGCGCTGCCCCCCGAGGGGGCCCGGTCGCCTAGGGGCGGCCCGTCGGCGGCCGGCGCCGCGGTTTTTTGCTAAAGGATTTTGTATGGAACGTGACCAGGCCACAAAGTTCATCAATGACCTGCTCAAGCTGATGGTCAGCCGCAACGGCAGCGACCTGTTCATCACCGGCGACTTCCCGCCGGCGATCAAGGTCGACGGCAAGGTCACCAAGGTGTCGCCGCAGCCGCTCAACGCCGGGCACACCCTGGCGCTGACGCGCTCGATCATGAACGACAAGCAGGCGGCCGAATTCGAGCGCACCAAGGAATGCAACTTCGCCATCTCCCCGCCGGGCATCGGGCGCTTCCGGGTCAATGCGTTCGTGCAGCAGGGCAAGGTCGGGATGGTGCTGCGGGTCATCCCGCAGGTGCTGCCCACCATCGACAGCCTGGGATTGCCCCAGGTGCTCAAGGACGTGGTGATGTCCAAGCGCGGCCTCACCATCCTGGTGGGCGCGACCGGCTCGGGCAAGTCGACCAGTCTCGCGGCGATGGTTGACTGGCGCAACGAAAATTCGCAGGGCCATATCATCACCATCGAGGATCCGGTGGAGTTCGTGCATCCGCACAAGAACTGCGTGGTCACCCAGCGCGAGGTGGGGCTGGACACCGATAGCTGGGAGGCCGCGCTGAAGAACACGCTGCGCCAGGCGCCCGACGTCATCCTGATGGGCGAAATCCGCGACCGCGAGACGATGGAGCACGCCATCGCATTCGCCGAAACCGGCCACCTGTGCCTGGCCACGCTGCACGCCAACAGCGCCAACCAGGCGCTGGACCGCGTGATCAACTTCTTCCCCGAAGAGCGGCGGGCGCAACTGCTGATGGACCTGTCGCTGAACCTCAAGGCCTTCGTGTCGCAGCGCCTGGTGCCCAAGCAGGACAGCAAGGGGCGCTCCGCCGCCGTGGAGATCATGTTGAACACGCCGCTGGTGTCCGACCTGATCTTCAAGGGCGAGGTATCGGAGATCAAGGAAATCATGAAGAAGAGCCGCAACCTGGGCATGCAGACCTTCGACCAGGCGCTCTACGACATGTACGAAGCCAACGTCATCACGTACGAGGACGCGTTGCGTAACGCCGACTCGCTCAACGACCTGCGCCTGCAGATCAAGCTCAACTCCCAGCGCGCCAAGAGCTCGGACCTGTCGGCCGGCACCGAGCATTTGGCGATCGTTTAGCGTCATCGAAGCGAAGCAAAACAACTCCCGTACGCAGAGGACGCAAAGGAAGCGCAAAGGACGCAAAAGGAAAACCAATAAATTGAAAGATTTCCTTTGGTCTGGGACCG
>DATMBW010000403.1:0-8525 GCA_035559095.1 Ramlibacter sp. | reverse complement strand
GGCAGGGCGCAGCAGCCCCAGCCGCTCGTAGTACAGCAGCGAGGTTCGGGAAACCTTTGCGCCGCGCGCCATCTGGCCGACGGTCAGGAGTCTCATCGCGATCGGCCCGGGCATTCGGCCCGAAGCGGCAAACAATGGGGAACGCATTCTAGTGAACCTGAGCAGCGCTGCGCAAGAGAGCCGGTCGGCGCTGCCGGCGGGCTCGAGTCGTTCGATATCGTGCCCGACTTGACGTCCTGGACTTCAAGCATCAGATGAGCTTTCTGGCTCAACCCATTGTCACCACTTGCCTTTTGGTTGCGATTTTCTGACGAACGCAGCGATCAGCTCGGCGGAATCGCGACGCCCGGCACGGTTGGCGAAGTCGATTGCGCTCAGCCCGAGCTGGTTCCTTAGTTTGGGGTCGGCGCCGGCATCCAGCAGAACCTTGACGGCTGCCGTTGAGCCGTAATGGGCCGCCATCATCAGCGGCGTGGTGCCGTTTGGTGACTCCGCGTCGATGTACGCATGCCGCTCCAGCAGGAGCTCGATGATCGCCACATGCCCGTTGGTGGCCGCGTAATGCAGCGGCGTCCAGCCGGTCTTGTTGACGTCGGCATCCCTGCCGATCAGCTTCCTGGCCAGTTCGAGGTGGCCCTTGAGCGCGGCCATCATCAGCGGGCTTTCGTCCTGCGGCGTGCGGACCTCCACGTTGGTCTTGGGCCAGTCGATCAGGGCTTGCGCCGCTTTGAGGGACGAGTCGCGCAGGGCCAGGTACAGGCCGGGCAATCCTTTCGGATCGGGCGTATCGGGGTCGAATCCGCGCTGGAGCAAAGCCGTGATGGCGGCCGGATTGTCCTGCTTGACGGCCACGAAGAAGTCCTCGTAGGAACCCGCATTCGCGAGAGAAAATACAAATGCGAGAACAAGATACAGAAGAATCTTCAAGTAACTTATCATGATCTGGCCACGCGGAACAGGCGCTCGAAATTCGCGCTGGTGACTTGGGCGACTTCTTCGATGGGCATTTTGCGCAGTTCAGCCAATTGACGCGCCACATAGGGCACGTAGGAAGGATTGTTCGTCTTGCCGCGGAACGGCACGGGCGCGAGGTAGGGGCTGTCGGTTTCGATCAGCAGCCGGTCCAGCGGCACGAAGGCCGCGACGTCCCGCAAGTCCTGCGCGCTCTTGAACGTCAGAATGCCCGAAAACGAGATGTAGAACCCCCGGTCCAGGGCGGCGCGGGCGACCTCCGCGGTTTCGGTGAAGCAGTGAAACACCCCGCCCGCACAGCCGGCGGAACCGTCTTCGCCCTCCTCCGCCAGGATGCCCACGGTGTCCGCCGACGCGGCCCGTGTATGGATGACAAGGGGTTGCCCCACCTGCCGGGCCGCGCGGATGTGCGTCCGGAAGCGCTTTCGCTGCCACTCCAGGTCGGCGATCGTGCGGCCGCCTTTGCGCTCATCCATCTGGTAGTAGTCCAGCCCGGTTTCGCCGATCGCCACCACCCGAGGCAGGCCGGAACGCCGGATCAGGTCGTCGATGCCGGGTTCGGCCACGTCCTCGTTGTCCGGGTGCACGCCCACGGTGGCCCAGAAATTCCCGTACTGCATGGCCAGAGCGTGAACGGCGTCGAACTCCTCCAGGGTCGTGCAGATGCAAAGCGCCCGATCGACTTGCGCCTGCGCCATGGCCTGCCGGATCTCGGGCAACCGCGAAGCCAGTTCCGGAAAGGTGAGGTGACAGTGTGAATCGACAAACATGGGCTGGCAACGCGGTGGCTGAACCCGCGCGGCGGGGACAGCTACAAAAATTGTAGCGTCTCAGATGGTCTGGGTGGGCCGCTCGGAAGCCAGGTGGCCGCCCAGGATCTCTTCGATCTTGATCTTCAGGAGGCGCGACTTCTCGTCCGCCGGGAATCTGACGCCGACTCCCTGCGTGCGGTTGGCGGCCGCCCGCGCCGGGGTTACCCACGCGACCTTGCCGGCCACCGGGTAGCGCTGCGGGTCGTCCGGCAAAGACAGCAGCACGTACACGTCGTCGCCAAGCTTGTAATCCCGGGTGGTCGGGATGAAGATGCCGCCATCCGCGAACAGCGGAATATAGGCAGCGTACAACGCGGCCTTTTCCTTGATCGCCAGCTGGATGACGCTCGGCCGGGGCGTGGTGTGTGCGGCGGTGCTCATGTCAAGGCTCCGAGTTTAGGGCCGAGCGGGCCTGGCTCACAAGCGCTTCGAGCATCAGCGGCGCGTTGAACGGATGTTCGACCGTGCGCGCCGTGCCGGCCAGCGCGCGCGCCCAAGCCGTCAAAGCCGCCAGGGAAGCGGCGGCCGGCAGGTCCGCCCGCTGGAAGAACCGGGGCGCCCCTCCCGTTTTCACCGCCAGCAGGTCATGGCAGAGCTTTTGCAAGGCGCTGACCGCTTCGGCCGGCGTCCAGTCGGCCAGCACGCGTGTGTCGCCTCGGGCCAACGCTGTGGGCAGTGTAGCCCAGGCCTTCGGGTCGCGGCCGGCTTGAGAAAATGCGAGGGCATCCTGCGGCCGACCACCGGCGGCTTGCAGCAAAGTGGGCGCGTCGGCCGGTTTGACTCCCTGTGCCTGCAGCCACGCCAGGGCCTCGCCTTCCGTGGGCCAGGCCATCGTGTGGCCGAGGCAGCGGCTGCGGATGGTCGGAAGCAGCTGGTGGGCCGCTTCGCTGGCGAGCACGAAACGCAGGTCGCCCGCAGGCTCCTCCAAGGTCTTGAGCAAGGTGTTCGCCGTTACATGGTTCATGCGCTCGGCCGGATAGACCAGCACCGCCTTGCCGCGCCCTCGCCCGCTGGTGCGCTGCGCGAATTCGACGGCGTCGCGCATCGCGTCGACCCGGATTTCCTTGCTCGGCTTGCGTTTCTTGTCGTCGAGCTCCTGCTGGGCCTTCTCTGCCAGTGGCCAGCCCAGCTCCAGCATGACGGTTTCGGGCATCAGCACGCACAGGTCCGTGTGCGCACGGACCTCCACGGCGTGGCAGCTCGGACACTGCCCGCAAGCGCCCTGCGCGGTCGGCGCATCGCACAGCCAGGCACGCGCCAGCGCCAGCGCCAAGTCGTATTGGCCCAGGCCCGACGGGCCTTGAAGCAGCCAGGCGTGGCCGCGCTGGGCCAGCAGTTGCCGCGTTTGCGCGGCAATCCAGGGAGCGCAAGGCGTCACGTGAGCCACCCCGGCCGCCGCAACGCCGCCAGCACTTCCTGCCATACCGCTTCGCGCGGCCGGTCCGCGGCAATGCGTGCGAATCGCCGAGGGTCCGACGCCAGCCGCTGGGCGTAGCCGGCGGCAACGCGACGGAAGAATTCGACCGGCTCGGATTCGAACTTGTCGGGGGCGCGGGCACCGGCCAATCGCCCGGCCGCAATTTCGGGCGCCAGGTCGAACCACAGCGTCAGGTCCGGCTGCCGCACCTGGCCGGCGGGGATTGCGGGCACCGACTGTACCCAGCGCTCCAGGCCGGACAGGATCTCGAGGTCGAAGCCGCGCCCATGGCCCTGGTAGGCGAAGGTCGCGTCGGTAAACCGGTCGCACAGCACCACTTCACCGCGCGCGAGAGCGGGCTCGATCACCTGCAACAGGTGGTCCCGGCGCGCGGCGAACATCAATAGCGCCTCAGTCAGCGCGTCCATCGCGTCGTTGAGCACCAGGGCGCGCAACTGCTCGGCCAGCGGCGTCCCGCCGGGTTCGCGCGTGACTGTGACAGCCCTGCCCTGGGCGCGAAACGCATCCGCCAAAGCCTGGACGTGGCTGGACTTTCCGGCGCCGTCGATGCCCTCGAAGCTGATGAACAGGCCTTGCATCAGCGCGGCCCGCCTGGCGTGGGACATGGCGCGCCGGCGCCCGCGAATGGTGTTTGCATGCTCATTGCCCGCGCTGGTATTTGTTGACGGCGCGGTTGTGCTCGTCGAGGCTGGCGCTGAACTGGCTGGTGCCGTCGCCGCGCGCCACGAAGTACAGGGCGTTGCTGGGCGCCGGCTGCACCGCGGCCAGCAGCGAAGCCTTGCCCGGCATCGAGATTGGCGTGGGCGGCAGCCCGGGGCGCGTGTAGGTGTTCCATGGCGTATCGGTCTGCAGGTCTTTCTTTTTCAGGTTGCCGCTGAAGGCCGGGCCCATGCCATAGATCACGGTCGGGTCCGTTTGCAGCGGCATGCCCGAGCGCAACCGGTTGCTGAACACGGCTGCGATCAACGTCCTGTCCGCCGCCTTGCCGGTTTCCTTTTCGACAATGCTGGCCAGGATCAGCGCCTCGTCCGGCGTCTTGGCCGCCGCCTCGGGCGAGCGCTGCGCCCAGGCCGATGCGAGGCGCTTGTCCATGGCCCGCAGGGCACGCCTGAGCACGGCGACATCGCTGCTGCCCTTGGCATAGGTATAGGTGTCGGGAAAAAAGCGCCCTTCGGGATGTTGGCCCGGCCGGCCGAGCAGGTTCATGATCGCCTCGTCCGCGAGGCCCCGGGTGTCGGGTTTAAGCACATCCTCATTGCCCAGCGCGGCGCGGACCTGCCGGAAATTCCAGCCTTCGACCAGCGTCACGGCGCGCAGGCTCTCCTCGCCCCGGGCAAGCTTGGACAGCAGGCGATGGGGGGTGATGCCGGCCTCCAGTTCGTAACTGCCCGCCTTGATCTGCCGGTCCTGTCCGGACAGGCGGAACCACCAGTAGAGCAGTTCGGGATTGACGTCCACGCCGGCTTCCTGCACGGCCTGGGCGACCCCGCGCGGCAGCGTCCCCGGATCGATCGACAGGTCCACCGTCGGCGTCGGCAGGCGCAGGGGCTGGTAGACCCACCACAAGGCCCAGCCGCCTGTGGCCAGGACGGCCAGCGAAACCAGCAGAAAGACCGTCAACAGGAAACGCCGCACCGACCGCTGCCCCTAAGCCATTGAGTGAATTGCACGGACGATGATAATTCACGTATGACTCAACTACTGAACGGCGTGATCGCCCTGCCCGACCTGGGCATCATCCGCGTCGAAGGCGACGATGCCGCCGCCTTCCTGCAGAGCCAGCTCACGCAGGACTTCGCGCTGCTGGGCCTGTCCGAAGCGCGACTGGCTGCCTTTTGTACGGCCAAAGGCCGGATGCAGGCGAGCTTCGTCGCTTTCAAGCGCGGCCATGCCGACATCCTGATGGTCGCAAGCCGCGACATCCTGGCGCCCACGCTCAAGCGGCTGTCGATGTTCGTACTGCGCGCCAAGGCCAAGTTGCGCGATGCGACGGCCGAGTTCGATGTGTACGGCCTCGCCGGCGAAAGCGCCGTTGACCTGGGGCCGGACGCGCGGGAGCCCTGGACCAAGGCCGAACGCGGAAATGCCAGTGTCATCCGCCTGTATCCGGCCGACGGACAGGCGCGCAGCCTGTGGGTAGCGCCCAGGGGTGAAGCCGCTCCACCCGGGCCGGCGCTGAGCCACGAACTTTGGCAGTGGGGCGAGGTGCGCAGCGGCATTGCCGCCATCACGGCGCCCATCGTCGAAGCGTTCGTGCCGCAGATGCTCAACTACGAATCGGTGGGCGGCGTGAACTTCAAGAAAGGCTGCTACCCCGGCCAGGAGGTTGTTGCGCGCAGCCAGTTCAGGGGAACGCTCAAGCGGCGCGCCTGGCTGGCGCACTGCCCGTCGGCCTTGCAGGCGGGGCAGGAAGTCTTCCATGCATCGGACGCCAGCCAACCCTGCGGGCTGGTGGCGCAGGCCGCGGCCGCGCCCGGCGGAGGTTGGGACGCGATCGTATCGATCCAGATCGCGTCATCGCACGGCGGCGGGCTGACAGTCGGCGGCCCCGCAGGGGCGGAGCTGTCGTTGCAACCTCCGCCCTATCCCTTGCTCGCCGACGTCTGAGCCGCGGGCGCCTGGGGCGCGGCGTCGGGGTAACCCAGCTTGGCGCGGTATGCGGCGGGTATGCGCTGCAACAGAGCGGGGCGCTGAGCCAATGGCGCCAGAGCCAGCGCCTGCTTGAACGCGTCCAGGGCCCTGACTGGATCCTTGGCGGCAAGCGCGTACATGTCGCCCAACTGGAGGTAGCCGTCCATGCGTGTCTCGGGCCAGCCGATCATGCGCAACCGGATTGCTTCGGCTGCCAGCGCAAAGTCACCGGCGCGCCATCCCAGGACGAAGGTGGCGTTGGCCAGGTCAACGTCGTAGATGTTGTCGGCAATCGCCTGGCGCGCCAGTTCGAGTGCCCGGGCCTCCTGCCCGGTGCGGCTGAGCAGGATCACTTCGAGCGATCGCACGGCCGGCGCCCGCGGCTGGATCTTCCTGGCCCGCTCCAGGTTCGCCAATGCTTCGGCAGTGTTGCCCATGGACGCGTAGCCGCGGGCGACGTTGGTAATGATCGCCACGACATGTGGCCGTGACGACAGCACGCTCTCCCAGATCCAGGTCGCATTTTTCCAGTCGCCCCATTTCGCGAGTTCGTCCGCGACCATGGGCGTGACCTTGCGGTAATGCGGATTGATCGCTACGCCTTCCCGGACCAGCGTGAGCATCTCCGCCTTGGCCTTGTTCCACTTGGGATTGTTGGGTTCGCCCGAGGCCGAAATGGTCAGGGCAATCTTGGTTGCCCGCACCAGCTTCTGCTCGCTCTCGGCCGCATAGTGGGTGATATAGGCGGCCAGGGCGATGCCTGCCAGTGCCAACACCGCCAGCGCGCGGGAGAACGAAGGCCGCCAGGCGGCAGGCGCGGCAGCCAGCCGTCCGCCCAAGCCGAGCCGGGCGTCCGACGCGGCCAGGGCCGCCAGACAGAGCGCGAACAGCGCGCCCGTGGAGGCCATGCGCCATGGAAAGCCCACGTTGCTGACGATCAGCAAGGCGAGCAGGCTGCACAGCACCACGGCGCGCCACGGCGCCTCGGCCTGCGCCGCGGCGCTCGTGCCCCTGAGTGTGCGCCAGGCTGAAGCGAGCAGCCAGGCAAACAGTCCGAGCAGGAACACCCAGCCCGCCAGTCCATATTCGGCCAACAGCTGCAGGTACTCGTTGTGCACGTAGTAGTCGGTTTCCAGCTGTGAGCCCTCGGCCTGGAACAGGGGGATCTCGCTCTCCCAGGCGCCCGCTCCCACCCCGGCCAGGGGCCGCTGCTGGATCACGCGGCCCGTCGCCTTCCACATGATCATCCGGATGCCCAGCGATGGATCGTTGGCCGAGATCGAGCCGGTGCGCTTGAAGCCGCGTTCCAGGGCATTCTGGCCGCGGCCCTCCTGCGCGATCGTCGCATCGCCCGTTTCGATCAGGCCCAGGCCGACGACGGCGCCGACCAGCACACCGGCGGCCACCAATCGCGAACGCCAGCCCCACGTGCCGAATGGCAGCTGCTTGCGGTACAGCCACGCGATCGCCGGGAAGACCAGCAGGAGTTGCACCCACAGGGCGATCAGCGCCGCCCTGGTGCCCGTCATCATGATGGCGACGATCACCAGTGCCGACATGGCTGCCAGCAGTGCGATATAGGCGCTGCGCCGCGCCCGCGCCAGCAGCATGGCCGAGAACGGCAAGGTGCAGACCGCGAACTCGGCGAAGAAGTTGCGGTTCACGAAGGTGGATGCCGGATGCGGTCCTTGCGGGAAGAAGCGGAAGTCCACCCAGAACTGCAGCGCCGCCCACAGCGCGGCCACCACGGCCCCGAAGTGCACGCCCCAGGCCAGCATGGGCAAGCGCTCGCGCGCCAGCGAATTGGCGCC
Organism: Ramlibacter sp.; assembly: GCA_035559095.1. Classification (GTDB taxonomy): domain Bacteria; phylum Pseudomonadota; class Gammaproteobacteria; order Burkholderiales; family Burkholderiaceae_C; genus Ramlibacter. The sequence goes on along the minus strand of DATMBW010000403.1, from coordinate 861 downwards.
CAGCCAAACCAGCAGGCTGAACAGAAACCACCGGATGGCCTCGACGCCGGCCAGGTAAGTGTGCGACCAGGCCATGCTGCCCAGGGCATACGCCATCAGAAGCAAGGGCAGCCAGACCACGGCATGCCAGCGCAGTGGATCGCGCCGATCGCGTTGCCGCCAGAAAAAGGACAGCGCGGCGCCCAGCGCGGCAAAGGAGACGACGATGGACTTGAGAGTGTCCTGGAGCATCTCCTCATGCGGCACCCCCACGGCCGGCGCGAGGAACATGATCAGCGCGAGGACGGCGACCGTGCCGGTGCCGCCAGCCTCGGCCGGCAAGGCCGGCCGCCCTGTCGCCGTGGCGAGCCGCGGCCGGTCATCCGCCGTGCCTGCCGCGGCCAGAGGCTGCGCGGCGCCGGCCGGCGTCGGGCCGCCGCCGTCTTTCGGGACCGCGGACAGCTTGTCCTGCCGGCTTCGTTTCTTTCTCGCCATGACCGGGACAAGCTCTAGGAAAGCGGCCGGACCATCGCGATGTGGGCGATGCCGGCTTCATTGATTTTCTGCATGTCCACTACGGCCCAGCGCACCCGCGGGCGATGGGAAAAACGGAAATCCTGCCGCTTCAAGGTCATGGGTTGAGAGCTAGTGCCAGGGCGCGCGCCGCGTCGGCATGGGCCTGCCGGGCTTGCGGGATCGCGCGCCCCAGCTTGATGAATTCATGAGTCACGCCGCGATAGGTCTCCAGATCCACCGCGACGCCCGCGGCCCTCAGTTTATCCGCGTATGCCAACGCGTCGTCCACCAGGGGGTCGCACTCGGCCAGGCCGAACCAGGCCGGGGCCACGCCGTCCACATCCGGCGCATTCAGCGGCGCGAAGC
>DATMBW010000402.1:0-5496 GCA_035559095.1 Ramlibacter sp. | reverse complement strand
GAATCGCTGCAGGCAGGGCGCAAGTTCATGTCGGCGGCGCGTGCCGCGGCCCGCAACAAGCCGGTGATCGTGGTCAAGGCCGGACGCGCTCCCGATGGTGCCCGGGCCGCGGCTTCGCACACCGGTGTCCTGGCCGGCTCCGATGCGGTTTTCGATGCGGTCGTCTCCCGGGCCGGCATGCTGCGGGTCGACACGCTCGAGGCGCTGTTCGATGCCGCCGAAACGCTGGCGCACCCGCACCCGCAGCGCGGCGAACGCCTGGCGATCGTTACCAACGGTGGCGGAGCGGGCGTACTGGCTGCCGACGCCATTGCGCTCGGTGGCGGGAAACTGGCGCAATTGACCCAGGCGTCGATGGCCGCCCTCGACCAGTGCCTGCCGGCGACCTGGTCGCACGGCAACCCGGTGGACCTGACCGCCGAATCACCGGTGCAGCGCTACCAGGACGCGCTGCGCATCCTGCTTGCCGCGCCCGAAGTCGATTCAGTCCTCTTCGTTCATGCGCCGACGGCGCTGGTACCGGCCGCCGACATCGCGGCCGCGTGCCTGCCGCTGGTGGAGCGCGCGCAAAAACCGGTATTGGCCTGCTGGCTGGGCGGACCCACGGTCGCAGCCGCCCGGGCCTCCTGGTCCGCGGCGGGCATTGCCTGCTTCAACACGCCCGAGCGCGCTGTGGCGGCCTGGCTGCAACTGGTCATGCACGGGCGCCACCAGCTCGCCTTGCAGCAGATTCCGCCCGCCTCGTTGATCGAATTCACGCCGCAGCGACAGGGCGCGCAAACGCTGATCGATACGGCCCTGCGTGAAGGCCACGAATGGCTGGATACGGTGCAGTCCATGGAGCTGCTGCAGGCGTATGGCATCCCTGTGGCGGACACGCGCCGGGCCCACGATGCCGAAGAAGCGGTCAGGCAGGCAGTGCGGATCCGCTTTCCGGTGGCCTTGAAGATCATCGCGCCCCAGATCGTCCACAAGTCCGATACCGGTGGCGTGGTCCTGAATCTGGCTTCTCCCGAGGAGGTGCGCGCCGCCGCCCTGAATATGACGCAACTGCTGGCGCCGCAGCAGGCCGACACGGGGATGCGGGGCTTTGCCGTGCAGGCGATGGCGCGGCGCTCTCGCGAACTCATCGTGGGCTTGTCCAACGATCCGACGTTCGGGCCGGTCCTGCTTTGCGGCAGCGGCGGCACCGAGGTCGAATTGAGGAAGCAGCACGCGGTGGCTTTGCCTCCGCTGAATACGCTGCTCGCGCGCGATCTGATCGAGCGCAGCGGAGTTGAACCCATGCTGGGCAGTTGGCGTGGCCGGCCGGCCGCCAACGAACAGGCGTTGATCGAGGTCCTCTTGAAGGTCTCGCAGATGGCCTGCGACCTCACCGGCATCGCCGAACTCGACATCAATCCCTTGCTGGTGGATGCGCAAGGTGTACTCGCACTCGACGCGAGGGTACGGGTTCGCGCTCACCAGGCGTTGGCGCCGTTGGCGGTACGCCCTTATCCGGAGGAACTGAGCGAATCCTTGCAACTGAGGGGAAGCCAGCTGCTGCTGCGGCCGATTCGACCGGAAGACGGCGAACGCCTCAAGCTGTTCTACCAGAAGGCGGCGCCCGCCGACATGCGATTGAGGTTCTTCATGTCCCGCCGCGAGTTGCCCGCATCCGAACTCGCCCGATACAGCCAGATCGACTACGACCGGGAAATGACGTTCGTTGCGCTGGAGCCGGCGGACGACCAAGGGGAGCAGCAAATGGTGGGCGAAGTCCGCGCGGTGTGCGACCCCGACAATCGGACGGCGGAATTCGCCATCCAGGTGGCGTCCGAATGGCAGGGAACGGGCCTGGGAAGAAGGATGCTGGCGAGGCTGGTGCAGTACCTGCGTGAGCGTGGCACCGCTGAAGTCGTGGGCGAGTGCCTTCCCGAAAACACATCCATGGCGGCGTTAGCCGCGTCCCTGGGTTTCGCGGTGACTCCGGGGCACCCGGGAGAGTCCATGGCGCTGCGTCTCGCGCTGCGCTGAGCTGCTTCACGGAATCAGCACGGGTTAGCCTGCGAACGACGGCTTTTCGCGGTCGAATTCAGACCGGCAACGGACCACTTCTGAAAGGCGCTTCGACACCGGGCAAGCGGTTTTATCAAGCTCCTCGTAGGTGGTTTCCACTCTAGCCAATGATTTGGCTGCAGTGGAAACTCACACGGTGCCGCGAGAAACCCGTAGCGGATTACCGTGACATCGGCCTGCCCCAAGACCATTTCGACCACCTGCTGGTAAACAACATGAACGCCCAGATTTCGCGAAGACTGTATTCGGCCCTGCTTCTGCCGCTCAAGGCCAACCTGGAAATCGACGAGGCCGGGCTGCGCAATCTGGTTCGTGCGCACCTGAAGAACCCCGAATTCAGGAAGCGGGGAGGCCTGATTGCCAATCCGGAAGCGGGCGAAATCTTCTACATGACCCGCGAGGAAAAGCGGCGTGTCCTGGAAATCGTCCTCGAGGAGGCCGATCGGCAAGTCCCGGTGATCGCGGGCACCTTCGGCTGGACGACCGCCGACACCATCGATTGCGCCAAGGACGCCAGGCAAATGGGCGCCCAAGGCATTTTCGTCACCCCTCCCAGCGGCTCGATGGATGTCAGCTCGGCATGGGATCCGGTGAAGTATCCGGAGGTCTGGCTCGATCAGATCATCGCGCAGGATCGTGCGGTGGACCTGCCCATCTTCACCCATCCTGTGGTGGCTCCCTCGCAGCCTTGGGGCATCGGCCTGCCGCTGCCGGCCGCACTGCGCTACTGTCGCGAAGTCCCAAACATCGTCGGCTGGAAGACGACTTACGCTTACCTGGGGCACCGAATCCTGTCCCGCTCGTTCCGGGAAAACGTGCCGCACGTCGCCTTGCTTTGCTCGAACGGGCAGTTCTTTCACGAACACCTCGCTACAGGTTGCTTCGACGGCACCATCACCGGATCGTGGAACTATGGGATGGAGCCGATGTTGGCGCATATCGCCGCCTGGGAGCGCAATGACGCGAACGGCGCTCGCGAACTCTGGAATCAGGGTCTCGCGGAATTGCAGGAATACATCTACTCCGAGCCCGGCCGCCTGCACGTCCGCTACAAGGTTGCAGCCTGGCTGCGCGGTTGGGTCGACTCACCTCTGATGCGCCCGCCGATGCCCACGGCCCGGCTCGAGGAAATCCAGAACATCGCCTCGCGCCTGGCTGCATGCGGGATCGAACTGCGCTGCGCTTCGGATGTCGACGCGTTCGTGAAGTCCGTCTCCTAAAGGAAAGGAACTGCAAATGCTCCAGGGCCTTCACGTCCCAACGATTCGGCGCCGCAGTGCGATCGCAGGCTTGGTCAGCCTGTGCCTGTGCTCCCCTGCCTGGACCCAGACTGCCTGGCGGCCTTCGGGCACCGTGCGCATCGTCGTGCCTTTTCCGCCCGGCGGCTCGGCCGACGCCGCGGCCCGCATCCTTGCGGAAGGTCTTGCAGTCGAGCTGAAGCAGCCTGTCATCGTCGAGAACAGGGCGGGCGCAGGCACGACGATCGCGGCAGCCCACGTCGCGGCAAGCGCTGCTGACGGCACGACGCTGCTCTTGACGGGACCTATCTCCCACATCGTTTCGGGCGCCCTGTATCCGCGTCTGCGGTATGACGCCTTGCGTGGGTTCGTACCTGTCAGCCAACTCACCTCGGCTCCGTTCCTCATCGCGGTCCCGGCGGCTTCTCCGTATCGGTCGCTGGAAGAATTGCTTGCGGCGGCCAAGGCCTCGCCCGGCCGGATCTCCTACGGCTCCTCTGGCACGGGCGCATCCGCGCACCTCGTGGGCGAAATACTGGCCAGCGAGGCGGGCGCCAATTTCCTGCACGTGCCGTACAAGGGCGCGGGTCCCGCGACGATCGCGCTGATCGGCGGGGAAATCGACTTTGCCGTTTCGGACGCCTCGGCGATCCCGCACCTGGCATCGGGCAGGCTGCGCGCGCTTGCCGTCACGACCGCGCGGCGAAGCGCGTTGGCTCCGGGTGTTCCAAGCGTCGTCGAAGCCACCGGCCTCAATCTGGACGAGTCCGCCGGCATCGGCATTCTCGCCGCCGCCGGAACCCCGCCTGCCGCTGTCGAGGCGCTGAATGCCGCTATTGCCAAGGTGGCGAGTCATGAGCAATTCGCCAAGAGGCTCTCCTCGCAGGGGATGGAGGTCGCCGTCGCGCCTGCAGCGCAGCTTGGCGCATCGATCGATGCCATCCATCGCCGGTATGTGCCACTCGTCCAGCGCCTGGGGATCAAGCTGGAGTAGCAACAGCCTCGCACCCACACGACTCGGGCGAAGCACGAGAGCGGTGCTCCTCTGACAGGAGCTGGTCCGTGGCCGGGCGGTATATTCACCCGCCATGGCTGAAACCACGATCGACACCGGCATCTACAAGCTGTTTCCCTCGCCGCGCAACGCGCACCGCGAGGTGTTCCTGCACGAGGTGTTCGTGCCTCACCCTTACGCCTTGATCGACTTGCCCAGTTTTTACCTGCAGGGCAAGTGCAGCCTGTTTACCGCCTACCGGGTGGCGGATGGAAAGCACGGGCAGCTGGTGACCTTCGAGCTGGCGGCGGATGCCGACAAGTTCAACGCCAAATTCACGCCGGATTGATCGGCCGTGGATCCAGGCCAACTGCAGCTGCTCGTCACGCGCGAGATGCCTTACGGCAAGTACAAGGGCCGCCTCATCGCGGACCTGCCCGGCAACTACCTGGCCTGGTTTGCGCGCAAAGGCTTCCCGGCCGGTGAGCTGGGCCGCCTGTTGGCGCTGATGCTGGAGATCGACCACAACGGTTTGAGGCCATTGCTGGATCCCCTGCGCAAGCTACCATAGGGCAAAGGGAGCCCTCATGGCAAAGCAAGACAGCGACGAGAGCCGGTCCGTGGCCCTCTATTGGGATTTCGAGAACCTGCACGCGAGCCTGTGCGAAGAGAAGGAGCCCGGCTCTTATGGGGGCCGCGACAACCGGTTCAAGCCGCAGGAGCCGCTGATCGACGTTCAGGCGCTGGTGGAGCTGGCGTCATCGTTCGGGCCGATCGCGATCAACCGCGCTTACTGCAACTGGCAATTCTTTGGCCGCTACCGGGACGCGCTGCTCCAGAATGCCGTGGAACTGATACAGCTCTTTCCACCGGGCGCCGCGGCGAAGAACGGCGCCGACATCAAGCTGTGCCTGGACGCCACCGAGGATATTGCACGCTTCGACCACATCGGCACGGTAATCATCGTCGGTGGCGACAGCGACTTCATGCCGGTGTCGCAGAAGATCAAGGCGGCCGGCCGCACGCTGATCGGCGTGGGCACGCGCAAGTCTACCAACCGGCATTGGGCCAAGAGCTGCCACGAATTCCGCTATTACGAGAACCTGGTCGAGCCGCCGGCCGAGCTCGTGGCACCTGAATCGGCCGACGGTGTTGCCCCCTCCCAGGAAATACCCGCGACGCCTGTCGATCCGGCCGCCGAGTTGC
>DATMBW010000401.1:0-2100 GCA_035559095.1 Ramlibacter sp. | reverse complement strand
ACCAAGTAGGTCTGTGACGGTGGGCGGCGGAAGAACACCGCCGCCCGGTCCTCTCTTATCGCGCGGCGACACCCTCGAACAGATCGCGCCCCAGGCTCAACGCCCGCATCTTCGCGTCGGCGATCGACCGCTTCAGCATCCAGAAGCCGCAGTCCGGGTGGATGTAGCGCACCCGGCCGGCGCCCAGGATCTTCTCGGCACGCTCGATCGCCCGCGCCACCTGGTCCGCGCTCTCGACGTCGGTGACCTTGATGTCGACCACGCCCAGGCCGAAGCCGATCTCCGGCTTCAGCCCGCGGAAGGCCTGCAATTCCTCCGGCGGCCGGTGCGCGCACTCCAGCACCACGTGATCGGCATGCAGCGCGTTGAGGTAGTCGATCAACCGGTCCCAGGTGCCCTTCTGCACCGTCTGCCCGCCGTAGTTGCCGAAACAAAGGTGCACCGCCGGCGTGCCCGGCACGGCGTCGAGCACGCGATTCATGGCCGAAGCTGCCCATTCCCATTCTTCCGGGTGGCCCGGCAGGTTGGCTTCGTCGACCTGCACGATGTCGGCATCGACGTGGCGCACTTGCGCGGCCAGCGCCTCGGCGATCGCGTGCGCCAGTTCCGGCGTGTCGGCGTAGTGCTTGTTGATCAGCGTCTTTGCCAGCATGTGCGGGCCGGTGACGGTGAATTTGAAAGTGTGCGTGGCCAGGGCCTTGGCGCGTGCGCAGGCCAGGGGCAGGTCGAGGCTGCCGTGGCCGATCGGACCGATCACGGTGCCGGGCGGCCGGGTGCGAAACTTCATGCCGCTTCTTGAACGGTAGGCGATCAGGTCTTCGAACGAGAAGCGCTGCGTGATCCCGTCCATCGGCCGCACGAAGTATTCGATCATGCCGTTGGTTTCCGGGTGGTTGATGTCGAAGCGGTACAGCTCGCCGTCGCACACCACGTCGATGCCGGCCTGTTCCTGGGTGGAGATCACCACGCGGGTGGCGTCCATCAGGGCCTGCTCCGAGGGGTTGGCGACGAGCCAGTCGGGAACGGGGTACGAGCCGACGACCGTGGTCCGGATGCGAGGCATGGGCAAATCTCCGTCCTGTCAACTGCCTGGTGAAGACAGGCATGCTACGCGGGTGCGCGCTGGCGCGTCTACCCGGGGAACTCCCCACGGCTGGCCGCGGCAGTGATGCTGTCGGTGCTCAACGGGATGGGACTGATCTAGCGCCAACCGCTACCAGCCGGGCATCGCCGTGGTGTGATCTCATCACTTACCTTTCAGTGAGAACCGGCGCGGTCGCAACAATTCATCGAGCCGGGGAATCAAATTCACTGCCTTGGAATACCGGCGGCAAACCAGGTCCCGCCGGCATTGATGACCAGCAGCACCGGAGTTGCGCAGGAGCTTGGCGGGATAGGATTGACGAAGCCTTCTATCCTGAAATCGCCGCGCGCATCGAGCGGCACCAGTTCCGAGTCGTGGGGCACGCCCGCGCACACCAGCCTGGCGAACACGCTTTGTCCGACCGGCGTCCCGATGCTGTTACCGCCTGCCAGCAGAAGACCGCGGCCGTCGACCTTGATTCGCCCGTCGGTGCTGACATCCGCACTCAGCCGCGAAATCACCCACGGCGTGCCCGCGGGGGGAACGCCTTGAACCGTATTCGGCAACGCGCCTGCCCGCAGTGGCTGGACGCCGATGCCGTCTTCGAAGCGGACTAGAGGTTCGGCTGCACTGGCGCCGGCGGAAACAAAAGTGGCGAGGGACAGCAGGCATGCTGAAAGGGTCTTGTTCATGCTGAATTCCTGGAAGTTGGGTTGAGAGTCAACGGGTGCCGAAGCCGCCCCACTATGTGCACCGCCAGTATTCCCCGCGTGTCAGCGATCAACTGTTTTGTATTGCGGTCGTATCTTGCCGAACTCGAAGGCGATCCCGGCGAGCAGGCCGCCCGCGATCGCCTCGCGCCACCGCACAGCGGTGTGCGGCACGAAGCGAACCAGGCCATGACGAACGCTTGTAACGGCCTGCACGTTTCCTCAGCCACGTCGCTGATCAGGGTCCCAGTCTGTCCGGTCATGACGCCGCCGGGCGCCACTTTGATGCGCTGCCAAGGCAGGGTA
>DATMBW010000400.1:0-5855 GCA_035559095.1 Ramlibacter sp. | reverse complement strand
GCCGCTGCCCCGGCGACGGGCGCGCCAAGCCGCGCGGAGGTTGTGCGATGACGTGGCTCAATCCGGCCGATCTGGGCTATGCGACGCGGCGCAAGCTGGGCGACCTGGGCCATGGCGCACGCCTGTTCGTGCGGCTGCTATCGCTGTTCGGCGCGAGTTTCCGCCGCTTTGGCCTGATCCGCGATCAGGTCCATTTCCTCGGGAACTACTCGTTGGCCATCATCGCCGTTTCGGGCCTGTTCGTCGGCTTCGTGCTGGGGCTGCAGGGCTACTACACCCTGCAGCGCTATGGCGCCTCGGAAGCACTGGGTCTGGTGGTGGCGCTGAGCCTGGTGCGCGAGCTGGGTCCTGTGGTCACGGCGCTGCTGTTCGCGGGTCGCGCCGGCACTTCGCTCACTGCCGAAATCGGGTTGATGAAGGCCGGCGAGCAGCTCAGCGCCATGGAGATGATGGCGGTGGATCCCGTGCGCCGCGTGCTGGCGCCGCGGTTCTGGGGCGGCGTCATTACCATGCCGCTGCTGGCCGCCGTGTTCAGCGCCGTGGGCGTCCTGGGCGGCTGGGTCGTGGGCGTTCTTCTGATCGGCGTGGACCCGGGTGCCTTCTGGGGTCAGATGCAGGGCGGCGTGGACGTCTGGCGCGACGTGGGCAACGGAGTGGTCAAGAGCTTTGTATTCGGCGTGACGGTCACTTTCATCGCCTTGCTCGAGGGCTTCGAGGCGCAGCCCACGCCGGAGGGTGTTTCGCGGGCGACGACACGCACCGTGGTCGTCGCTTCCCTGTCGGTGCTGGGGCTGGATTTCATTCTTACTGCGATGATGTTTAGTATTTAATTGCGGGACAGATCTTCAGCTCTGTCCCCAACTGACCAAGAATTGCGGGACAGATCTTCAGCTCTGTCCCCAACCTGGCGTGAGACTTCGGGGACAGACCTTCAGCTCTGTCCCCCAACTGATTGAGGACCGCGATGGAACGTTCCAAAAGCGATATCTGGGTGGGGCTTTTCGTGCTGATCGGTGCGGCGGCCATTCTTTTCCTGGCGCTGCAGTCGGCCAACCTGCTGTCGTTGAACCTGCAGCGTAGCTACCAGGTGGTGGCCAAGTTCGACAACATCGGGGGGCTGAAGCGCCAGGCAGCCGTCAAGAGCGCCGGGGTCGTGGTGGGCCGGGTCGAGTCGATCAGTTTTGACGACAAGTCGTTCCAGGCGCGCGTAACGCTCGCGCTGGACAGCCGCTATGCGTTTCCGAAGGACAGTTCGCTGAAAATCCTCACCAGCGGCCTGCTCGGGGAGCAGTACATCGGGGTCGAAGCCGGGGCTGACGAGAAAACTCTCGCGGCAGGCGATACCATTACGACTACACAGTCTGCCGTGGTGCTTGAAAACCTGATCGGACAATTTCTCTACAACAAGGCGGCTGACGCCAGTGCCCCGGCGACGCCAGCCAAGAAGTGACAATGCGCTCTATTTTTTCCGTCGCGGGTATTTGGCCGCGGGCCGCCGCTCTGGCAATCCTGGCCGCGGTGCTGATGGCGATCGGCGGTTGCGCCGGCTTCAACACCAACCCGCGCGATCCCCTGGAGCCCATGAACCGCGGGATCATGCGATTCAACGACGACGTGGACGCGATCGTACTCAAGCCCGTCGCGACCGCGTACAAGGAGGGCATTCCGCCGCTGGTGCGCACGGGGGTCAGCAATTTTTTCGGGAACCTGAGTGACGCCTGGTCCTTCGTCAACAGCGCGCTTCAGTTCAAGTTCCAGAACGCCGCGGAGAATTTCATGCGGCTGAACGTCAACACCTTTTTCGGGCTGGGCGGCATCCTCGACATCGCCAGCGAGCTGAACATCGAACGCCACAGGGAGGACTTCGGGCAGACGCTCGGCCGCTGGGGCGTGCCGGCCGGTCCCTACATCGTCCTGCCGCTGCTGGGACCCTCCACCTTGCGCGACGCGGTCGCCTTGCCGATCGACTGGAAAGCTGACCCGGTCTGGCAGTTCAGGCCGATAGCGGACCGCAATGCGCTCTACGCGCTGCGGGCGGTGGATGAGCGTTCCAATTTGCTGAGAGTAGGACGCCTCATCGAGGACGCCGCGCTGGACAAGTACAGCTTCACGCGTGATGCCTACCTGCAGCGTCGCCGCGCGGCAATCACCGAAAGCAACGACTCCGACGGTTCCGAGCCGAAGTCGGACACAGAATCGGCGCCTCAGACTCCGGGCGCAGTGCCTCGCCGGGCGCCGCCCGATTCGGGCAAATCCGCCCCGGCGCCCGCGCGTTAGGGTTTCAATCTGTTTCAAGCGGCCGCAAGATGCCGGAACTGGGCTGTGGACGGGCGTTCCAATACTGACCGCGGAGTGTTCCACCTGAAAGGAAAACGAATGAAAAGACGTGTTTTGGTTCGAATGGCGCCCTTGCTGCTTGCGCTGACTGCATTCGCGGGTCTTGCGTCCCCGGCGCTTGCCGCGGACGAAGCGCCGGACGTGATGATCAAGCGGCTGTCCGACGATGTGCTGGCCTCGATCAAAGCGGACAAGGCCATCAAGGCCGGCGACACCAACCGGATCCTGGGCCTCGTGGACAGCAAGATCATGCCCAACGTGGATTTCCGGCGAATGACGGCCGCGGCCGTGGGTCCAGCCTGGCGCCAGGCGACGCCCGAGCAGCAAAAGCGCCTCCAGGACGAGTTCAAGATATTGCTGGTTCGCACCTACTCGGGCGCTTTGGCGCAGGTCGACGACCAGACCATCAGCATCAAGCCGCAACGCAGCGCACCCACGGACACCGACGTGGTGGTGCGCACCGAAATCCGCGGCCGTGGCGATCCGATCCAGCTGGACTACCGGCTGGAAAAAGCACCGGGACAGGGCGCGGGCTGGAAAATCTACAACCTCAACGTGCTGGGCGTGTGGCTGGTGGAAACTTACCGCACCCAGTTCGCGCAGGAGATCAACACCAAGGGGCTGGACGGCCTGATCGCCTCCCTGGCCGAGCGCAACAAGTCCAACGCGACGAAGAAGGGATGATGAGCGACCGCCAGCCATCGACACCATGCTGATCCTGCCGGCCGAAATCACCCACGAGCAGGCGGCGGCCTGCTGCCGCATGCTGGCCCAGGGGATGCGATCGCAACCCGAGCCGGCCGTGGTCGCGGACGCGGCAGCCCTGTCCAGGTTCGATTCGTCGGCGCTGGCCGTGCTGGTGGATTGCCGGCGCGAGGCGCTGGCGCTGGGCAAGACCTTTTCGGTCATCCGTCTGCCGGCGCGGCTGAGTGAACTCGCCAAGCTGTACGGCGTGGCCGAACTGCTGCCGGCGCCGGTGCCGGTGCGAGCGTAGGCGTATTTTGCGCGGCCAGGTCGGCGCGCCGCCCTGATCGCTAAAATCGCGGGCTCACATGCCCGCGATTTCCTTCCAGTCGGTTACCAAGCTTTATCCCTCCGCGCGCAATGGCCCGCTCAGGGCGCTCGACGGCGTGAGTTTCGACATCCAGGAGGGAGAGTTTTTCGGACTGCTCGGTCCCAATGGAGCCGGCAAGACGACGCTGATCAGCATCCTGGCGGGGCTCGTGCGTCCCACCTCCGGGCGGGTGTCGGTGCGCGGTCACGACGTGCAAGCCGACTACGCCGACGCCCGGCGCCAGCTCGGCGTCGTGCCGCAGGAACTGGTGTTCGATCCCTTTTTCAATGTTCGCGAGTCCCTGCGCATCCAGTCGGGGTACTTCGGCGTGAAGAACAACGAGGCGTGGATCAGCGAGCTGCTGGAGGGCCTGGGGCTGGCGGACAAGGCCGACGCCAACATGCGCCAGCTCTCCGGCGGCATGAAGCGGCGGATGCTGGTGGCCTTGGCATTGGTGCACAAACCGCCCGTGATCGTGCTGGACGAGCCGACCGCCGGGGTCGACGTCGAATTGCGCCAGACGCTGTGGCAATTCATCGCGCGGCTGAACAAGGCAGGCAACACGGTGCTGCTGACCACCCATTACCTGGAAGAGGCCGAGGCCTTGTGCGGGCGCATCGCCATGCTCAAGTCGGGACGCGTGGTGGCGCTGGAGCGCACCAGCGAGTTGCTCCAGGCGGCTTCCAGCAATGTGCTGCGCTTCAAGATAGACAGCCAGCTGCCGGCGGAATTCGAAGACAAGGCCCGGGTGACCGGGCGCATCGTGCAATTGCCGGCGCACGACGCGCACGAGATCGAGCGCTATCTGGCCATCATCCGCCAGGCCGGTTTGCGCGTCGAAGACGTCGAGGTACGCAAGGCGGACCTGGAGGACGTCTTCCTGGATGTCATGTCCAAGCACGGGGAAAGGCCCGGCGCGCAGGGGCCGAAGCCAGGCGAAAACATGCCCGCCGGTGCCCGGGAGCGCGAGGCGACGGCCGTGGAGTTCGGCTCCTCATGAGCGGCTGGCAGACACTGTTCTACAAGGAAGTCCTGCGCTTCTGGAAGGTGAGCTTCCAGACCGTGGCCGCGCCGGTGCTCACGGCGTTGCTCTACATGCTGATCTTCGGCCATGTGCTGTCGGACCACGTCAAGGTCTATGACCGGATCGCCTACACGTCATTCCTCGTGCCGGGACTGGTGATGATGAGCGTGCTGCAGAACGCCTTTGCCAACAGCGCATCCTCCCTGGTGCAGAGCAAGATCATGGGCAGCCTGGTGTTCGTGCTGCTCACGCCGCTGTCGCACTGGAGCTGGTTCTTCGCCTATGTAGGTTCCGCGGTGGTGCGCGGCCTGGCCGTGGGGCTCGGCGTTTTCGCGATCGCCGCCTTTTTCGGCCCGCCGAGCTTCGTCGCGCCGCTGTGGATCGTGTCCTTTGCCGTGCTGGGGGCGGCCATGCTGGGCGCCCTGGGCCTGATTGCCGGCCTTTGGTCCGAGAAATTCGACCAGATGGCGGCTTTCCAGAATTTCGTCATCATGCCCATGACGTTCCTGTCGGGCGTCTTCTATTCCATCCGCTCGCTGCCCGCCTTCTGGCAGGACGTGAGCCACCTCAACCCGTTCTTCTACATGATCGACGGCTTTCGCTACGGCTTTTTCGGCGTCAGCGACGTCTCGCCCTGGCTCAGCCTGGGTGTCGTCGGCTCGGCATTGCTGGTGGTCAGCGCCAGCGCCGTGCACTTGCTGCGCATCGGATACAAAATCCGCGGATAGGAATCAGCAATAACCGCCAACTTCTGCGGCCACGCCGCAGCTTTGTCCATGACCTCCGACGAACTCCAAACCCTTATCAGCGCGGGCCTGCCCTGCGAGCACATCCAGGTAGAGGGCGATGGCCGCCACTGGCAGGCCATCATCGTGTCGCCTGAATTCGAAGGCAAGAGCCGCATTCAGCGCCACCAGCGCGTCTACAAGGCTTTGGGTGCGAAAATGCTTACCGACGAGGTACACGCGCTCTCGATGCACACGGTGACTCCGGCCGAGTGGGCGGCAATGAACGAAGACTGAATCCCTTCATGGACAAGCTCTTGATTCGCGGGGGCCGGCAGCTCCACGGCGAAGTCCGGATTTCGGGCGCCAAGAACGCGGCGTTGCCCGAACTGTGCGCCGCGCTCCTGACGGACCAGGCGGTCGTGCTGGAGAACGTCCCGCGCCTGCAGGACGTGGCGACCATGCTCACGCTGATCCGCAACATGGGTGTGGTCGTGGAGCGCAGCGAGCAGGGGCGGGTGCGAATCGACGCGAGCGAGCTCAGCTCACCCGAGGCTCCGTACGAGCTGGTCAAGACCATGCGCGCCTCGGTGCTGGCGCTCGGCCCGCTGCTGGCGCGCTTCGGCGAAGCCACCGTCTCTCTGCCCGGCGGCTGTGCGATCGGCTCGCGGCCGGTGGACCAGCATATCAAGGGGCTGCAGGCCATGGGTGCGGA
>DATMBW010000399.1:0-9972 GCA_035559095.1 Ramlibacter sp. | reverse complement strand
CGATGCATGAGCTGGTCACATGCAAGCCCGCGCTGGCCATCGTGGACATCTCCCTGCAGCAGGAAAGCGGCCTGGACCTCATCAAGCTGATGCGCCGCCGAGCCCCGGGCCTGGCCATACTGGCTATGAGCCTGCACGACGAAACGATCTTCGCCGAACGTGCCCTGCGAGCCGGCGCGAACGGCTACCTGATGAAGCATGAAGCCACGGCGAACATCCTGGCGGCGGTGCGCCTGGTGTTGTCGGGCGGCATCTACCTCAGTGAGGCGATGCACCTGCGGCTGGCACAGAAGGTGGCCACACCCAGTGGCTCCACTGCGACCCCTATCGCGGGACTCAGTCCACGCGAGTTCGAGATCCTGCACCTGATCGGGCTCGGCTTTGGCACGCGGCAGATCAGCGAAAAGCTCAATCGCAGCATCAAGACCATCGAAGCCCACCGCGCGAGCCTGAAAGAAAAGCTGCAGTTGAAATCGGGTGCGGACCTGGTTCGCTTTGCATCGCAGTGGACCGAAGAGCGGTAACTTCGCCCGCACGGACCGATCAACCCCAAAAATAGGGGAATCCCCGAGGCGTGATGAGGGCCTCTCCCTGATGCCTCGCCCGTCTCAACGCGCATAGATTGGTCATCGTTTTCCATACAAGGAGACGACATGACAGTCGCGCATCATCCGCATCCGTCCGCCCCGCGTTGGGCGCCCTTCGTTGCCGTGGCATTCGCGGCCATCGTGGCCGCGTCCCTGCTGCTGGTCGTGGATGGGGCGGTCGCCGTCCCCGGTGGGGCGGCCGACGCCACGCCCGCCCGCTCGTCCAATGACTCAACGCCGGCGCCGATGGACATCGGCCAACAGTTCTACAACGAAAAAGCGATGGCACCCGCACAGGAGTTGCCGTCGCAGTTCTAGGACGCCGCCATGAACACTGCAGAGGCTTCCGGCGGCACGCGCGAGCTCGAGCGGATCTGGCTCATCATTCCCGCGGTGTGGCTACTCGTCGGCATAGCGGGCTTCGTCGCCATTTCCCACTGGCCTGAGGTGTTCGCAGAGCCCCGGTTGGCAAATATCCCGCTTGCGCCGAATGCCGGGCACTCACAACCAACTCCTGCGGACACAGGTGTGAATGCAGTCGTGGTGCCGTTTCCGAGCACCATCAGCACCTCTTCGGACGAGTTTCACTTCGCTGAGCGCTAAGACGCGCCGAGCTCACTCAACGGAGCGACGGGCACCGAGCGAACCCGCCGCACCTTGTGCAACCACGCTCCAAGGAACAACAGCATGACACGCATTACCGCAACCTCCCTCGCTTACATCACCACCGTCGCGGCCGCGGCGATTGCGGCTTCGCTGGTGAGCACCAGCGCCTATGCCGAGAGTCCCACGATCGACAGCACACCGTTCGTCAGTTCCAAGACGCGCGCCGAGGTGCAGGCCGAACTCAAGACACCTTTCATCGGCGGCGATCCCTGGTCGACGCAGTACACGTTCGCGCGAAGCAGCGCTCTGACGGCGGAGCAGGTGAGAGGCACATACAAGATGTCGCGCGACGAAGTGAACGCCTTGACTTCCGAAGACAGCGGCTCGGCTTACCTCGCGGGACTGCCACTGAAGGTCAGGACCTCCACCGCGACCATGGGCGGGCCTGGCGTGGACCCGGCGAATCGCTAGAGAGAGACCGTTAGGAGCCTGATCGGCAGAAGTCGGGGAGTTGCCCCCACTTCCTCTGCCATTGACACCGAGCGCGCCGGCTGTAGCCCCCAGAGCCGGTCTGACCGCTACATCCGCAGCGGCTTCGCGTACCCCGTCATCTCCAGGTAGCCGCGCCCCACGTGCTTGCCGTTGCTGTCGATCAGGTCCGACAGGCCTTCCCAATAGATGGCGCCGGTCGAGCCGCGGCTATCGAGCTCCTGGTTGTCGATCACGGCCTTGACGGTGTAGAAGTCGGCCGGGGTGCGCACGATCCACTCGACGGGATAAGTGGCTTGCGACAGCGGGCTGGTCCAGCGCCGCTGCGGGCTGAACACCGCCTCGCCGGGGCTGAACGTATACAGGCCCGCCTGGGGCGAGCGGAACGAGCCGCCGTCCCACAGCGCCGTGCCGTCCTGCCGGCGCAGGCGAAAGGCCGTCAGCGCGCTGCCGTCGTGCAGGTTCATGCCGATCCAGTCCCAGCCCACGGCATCCGGATGCAGGTATTCGTCGCTCCACTCATGGTCCAGCCAGGCCTTGCCCGTCACCTCGAACCGCTGTCCCTGCAGGGCCACGCTGCCGCGCAGCGCAAGTTGCGGTTGGCTGTAGTAGTAGCTGGCGTTTTCCACCTGCGGGCCCTTGCGCGACAGCCCCTGCTGGCCTTGCAGCAACACCGGCTGGGTGGGGCTGAACTGCAGGTCCAGCGTGAACTCGCCCGCGGGCAGGCGCGCACGATACACCTGCGCCTGCCGCTCGAGCGACCAGTCGCGCAGCCGCACACGCGTGTCGCCCTGCGCCGCCGCCGCCACCTCGAAACCCTCGCGCGCGATGCGCTGGTCGTGCCACAGCTTGCGCCCCTGTACGTCGGTCAGCGCCGCGTGCGCGAACACCAGTTGCTTGGCGGCAAAGCGCGAGGTCATGCCCTGCGTCACATCCACCCGCGCACGAAAGAACGTGATCTGGAAGCCGAACTCGCGGCCGCCCGAACGCGCGTGGCCGGTGATGTACCACCACTCCGTGCGAAAGGCGGGATGCGCGCCGTGGTCGCGCGGAAACTCCAGTTTCATCGCGGGCAGGGACAGCGCGGGGCGGGCCCAGGCCAACGCCGGCATCGCCAGCATGAGCGTTCGCCGCCGCATCACCAATCCTCCTTCACCGCCAGCACGGCGTCGCGGCCCGCGGCCGCGCGGCCCGAAAGCCACGCGGTGAAGGTACCCGCGATGACGACGGCGGCGCACAGCGCGGCCAGCCGCACCCACGGCACGAGCAGGTCCATGGTCCAGTGGAAACTCTGCGGGTTCACCACGTGCACCAGCACCACCGACACGGCCAGCCCGAGGGCCAGGCCGGCGGCCGATCCGAGGAGGGTCCATGCGGCGCCCTCGGCGGCGACGACGGCCAGGATCTGGCGGCGCGTCAGGCCCAGGTGCGCCAGCAGCCCGAACTCCTTGCGCCGCGCCAGCACCTGCGCGCTGAAGCTCGCGGCCACGCCGAACAGGCCGATCCCGATGGCCACGGCCTGCAGCCAGTAGGTGACGGCGAAGCTGCGGTCGAAGATGCGCAGCGAGGTCGCGCGCAGTTCTCGCGCCGAGGCGAACTCGATCACGCCCGCGGCGCCGGCCTCGCGCTGCGCCAGCGCCCGGATGGCCTGCTGCACCTGGCCGGCATCGGCGCCCGGCGCCAGCCACAGCTGCAGGTCATTGGCGCGCTGGTCGCCGGTCAGGCGCTGATACGCGCGCCGGTCGATGGCGATCGCGCCGCTCTGGCGCACGTAATCGCGCCACACGCCGGCGACGAAAAACGTGGAAGTCGAGCCGCCGGCAGACGGGAAAGCCGCGGACAGCGGCGCGAACGCGGCCCCGGGCCGGGCGCCGTAGAGATCGACCACGGCTTCGCTGACGTAGATGGGGATCTGCCCCGCAGGCGCCGCCAGCGCCGCGCCGACCAGCGGCAGCGAGCCGGCCCCGTCCTCGATCTGCCGCGCAAGCAACGCGACCGGGGGCAGCGCCGGGTCCAGCAGCAGCGAGCGCGCGCGCTGGGCCGTGACACGCCGCACACCGTTCACGCCGGCGACACCCTGCACGAACTCGGGCGAGAACCAGGCGGTGTCGGCCGCCGGGCCGGAAAAACCGGTCCGCAAATAGAGGTCCGCCGGCAATACGACGTCCAGCCAGTGGCCGACGGAATCGCGGAAGCTCGCCACCATCACCGTCAGCGCCACGGCCAGGCTGAGCGACGCCACCACGCCGCTCACGGCCACCGCCGCGCTCTCGCGCACGCGGCGCGCGCGCTCCACCGCGAGCATCGGCAGCAGGCGCTCGGACAGCGCCGGCGCCAACATGTCGTACAGCAGGGCGACGCCCCAGGGCAGGGCGGTGATGCCCCCCACCAGCAGCAGGCCGACCGAGAAATACGCGCCCAGCGGAATGTCCGCCACCGGCGGCGCCAGTGCCAGCAAGGCGCCCGCAGCGATCACCGCCAGGCCCAGGGCGTGCCGCCCGGCGCGAACCGGCCCGCTGCCCAGGCCTTTGAGGGCCTGGGCCAGCGGCAATCGCTGGGCCGCGCGTGCCGGCAGCCATCCGCCCGCGCCGGCAGCCAGCATGCCCAGCAACGTGTACACGACCGCCGCCGTCCAGCTCCAATGCAATTGAGGCGCGAGGCCCGCGAAGTACCCGCCGCCCAGGTCGCCGCCCATCGTTTCCAGGCCCACATCCGCCAGCGCGGTGCCCAGGGCGATGCCGGCAATGCTGCCCGCCAGCCCCAGGGCCGATGACTCGATCAGCACCAGGCCCAGCCGCTGGCGTGCGGTGAGGCCGAGCACCCCCAGCAGCGCGAGCTGCTGCGAACGGCGCGCGACGCTGAGCGACAGCACCGAGTAGACGAGAAAGGCACCGGTGAACAGCGCCACCAGGGCGAGCACCGTGAGATTGACGCGGTACGCGCGCGACATGTTGCTCACCCGCTGCGCCGCGTCGCCGGGCTCGGCCGGCACGATGCCGGGCGGCAGGCGCAACGAGCGCAGGAACGCGGCGCGGTCCACGCCGGCGCGCAGGCGCACGTCGATGCGCGAGATCTGCCCTTGCCGGCCGAACAGGTCCTGGGCCGCGCCGATGTCCATCACGGCCAGCGCGCCGCCGCCCGCGCTCACCGTGCCGCCGACCTTCACTTCGCGCAGCTGCAAACCGATTTGCAGGCGCAAGGTTTCCAGCGCGGGGTCCACCGCCAGCCTTCTGGCGGCCGGGTTGAGAAAGACCGTGTCGGGCGCGAAGACCTCGAAGCGGTCCTGGCTTCGCGACGGGACCGGCACCAGCGCGGGCGCGACGGCGCCGACCACGAGCGCGTCCACGCCCACCACCCGCACCAGCTTGCGCTCGCCACGGGTTCCCAGCACCTGGGTCCCGACCTCCAGCACGGGGCTGGCGATGGCCACCTGCTCGTGCGTCGCCACTTGCGAGAACAGGTTTTCGTCGAGGCTGCCCTGCACGGCGCGCAGCTCCAGGTCGGGCTGGCCGCCGGCTGCCCGCACCGCGCTGGAAAACTCATCGAGGGCCGAGGCGTTGATCAGGTGGACCGAG
This sequence comes from Ramlibacter sp., assembly GCA_035559095.1. Classification (GTDB taxonomy): domain Bacteria; phylum Pseudomonadota; class Gammaproteobacteria; order Burkholderiales; family Burkholderiaceae_C; genus Ramlibacter. Next base: position 4,715 of record DATMBW010000399.1, on the reverse strand, counting down.
AACGCCAGCGCCACGCCGAGCATCACCGCCAGCACGGCGGCCGCATTGCGCCATGGATGGTGGCGCAGTTCCTGCAGTGAGAAGGTGCGAAGCAGCGCGAGCATGCGGTATTGTGCTTCGCAAGGCGAAGGCACGAGCCCCGCCCTGTCATTGCGGGCTTGACCCGCAATCCAGGCCCCGCCCCGTCATTGCGGGCTTGACCCGCAATCCAGGAAGTCATGGATCCCGGATCGGGCCTGCCCCGGACTTGATCCGGGGTCCGGGATGACAGCCTTGCGGCCGCTACGTCATTTGATGTGTCTCCGCCATCAGCTCTTCCTTGCGTGCTTCGAGTTCGTCACGCATGGCCACCAGGTCGAGCTTGCGCACCGCGCGCGCCTTGGGAAAGATTTCGTTCTTCTCTTCCTTGATGTGGTGATCGATGTATTCACCCAGCACCTTGACCTTGGCATCGAACATCTCGTCGGGCTCGCCCATGTACTCGATCTGCGAGATCAGCTCCTTGGCCGTGCCGTGCTCCACGGCGGCTTCGGCGATCAGGTCCTTTTCCTTGATGGCCTCCTTCACGGCCGGGTAGAAGATTTCTTCCTCGATTTGCGCGTGCACCGTCAGCTCCTGGCAGATCTGCTGGGCCAGCTCCTTCTTCTTCTGGGTGGCGCCGCGGGAGCGCGACTCGGTCAGCTCCTCGTATTCCTTGAACAGTTTCTTGACAGCCTTGTGGTCGGCATCCAGCAGGTCGCAAGCGTCCTTTGCGCGGGTGGTCGGCATATATCGCTCCTTGGGTTAAAGACCCCCGATCTTCCGGAGGGCCCCCGCCGCGCGATGTAGGAGAACGTCGGCAACGACCGCGGAAACCCGCCGACGGCACAGCGGCTATGCTTGGGCCTGTTCGCACTGCGCGTGATCAGGTCCCAGCCCATGCTCCAGCTCCCCACCTACGACGACGTTGCCGCCGCCGCGCGGCGCCTGCACGGCCTGGCCCACGTCACCCCGGTGCTGCGTTCGGCCACGGCCGACCGGCTGCTCAAGGCCCAGGTGTTCTTCAAGTGCGAGAACCTCCAGCGCATGGGCGCCTTCAAGTTTCGCGGCGCCTACAACGCGCTCGCGCAATTCAGCCCGGCCCAGCGCAAGGCCGGCGTGATCGCGTTCTCTTCGGGCAACCACGCGCAGGCGATCGCGCTGGCCGCCCGGCTGCTGGGGATACCGGCCACCATCCTGATGCCGCTGGACGCGCCCCAGTCCAAGATGGATGCAACGCGCGGCTATGGCGGCGAGGTCATCACCTTCGACCGCTACACGCAGGACCGCGAGGCCCTCGCGGCCCGGCTGGCGTCCGAGCGCGGGCTGACGCTGGTCCCGCCGTACGACCACCCCCATGTGATGGCGGGGCAGGGCACGGCGGCCAAGGAACTCTTCGAGCAAGCGGGCGAGCTCGATGCGCTCCTGGTGCCATTGGGCGGCGGCGGGCTGCTCAGCGGCACGGCGCTGGCCACGCGCGCGCTGTCGCCGCGCTGCAAGCTCTACGGCGTCGAGCCGGAGGCGGGCAACGACGGGCAACAGTCCCTGCGCAAGGGCGAAATCGTCCACATCGCCACGCCCAGCACCCTGGCCGACGGTGCGCAGACCCAGCATCTGGGCCGCTACACCTTCGAGGTGATCCGGCGCGACGTCAGCGAAGTCGTGACCGCCAGCGACGCGCAGCTGGTCGAAGCGATGCGTTTCTTCGCCGAACGCATGAAGCTGGTCGTGGAGCCCACCGGGTGCCTGGGTTTCGCCGCGGCGTGCCATGGCGGGCTCGCGCTGCAGGGCCTGCGCGTGGGGGTCATTCTCAGCGGCGGCAATGTGGACCTGGAGCGCTATGCGGAAATGATCGGCGCCGCGGGGCCTGGCCGCGGCTGGCAATAGCCGACGCGGCTAGCGAGGTCGCGGCGCCACGCCGTCGCTCGTCAGAAGCAGCACGCGGTCGGCGCGCGTGGCCGCGGCCTCGGAATGCGTGACGAGCACGAGCGAGGCGCGGTGTTCCCGGGTTTGCGCGATCAGCACATCCATCACCTTGGCCGCCGTGCCGGGGTCGAGGTTGCCCGTGGGTTCGTCGGCCAGCAGCAGGGTCGGGCGATGAATCAGCGCCCGGGCGATGGCCACACGCTGCAACTGGCCGCCGGAGAGCTGCTGCGGCAGGCGCGCCCCCAGCCCCTGCAGGCCGACGGCCGCCAACATCCGCTCGATTCGGCCGTCATCGGGCTGGCCCAGCAGCATGAGCGGCAGCGCCACGTTCTGCGCCACATCCAGGTGCGGCAGCACATGGAACGCCTGGAACACGAAGCCGATCCGGCGGCGCCGCAACAAGGCGCGCTGGTCGTCGTCGAGCATGGCCAGGTCCTCGCCGCCCAGCATCACCGAGCCCTCGTCCCAGGTGTCCAGGCCGGCCATGCAGTTGAGCAGCGTTGACTTGCCCACGCCCGATTCCCCGACGATGGCGACGAATTCGCCGGGTGCGACCTCGAGCGAGACATGCGAGAACACCGGCACTTCGCCGTAGCGCTTGGCGAGGTTGCGCACCGAGACGGTGGCGTCGGCGGTCCGGCGGCTCATGCGCCAGACTCCACGGGCGTCGCCATGCGGTTCGTCATAGGACCGCGGCGACCCGTTGCAGGAGCCGGTCCGGCGCGTCGGGGGCATCGCAGGCAATCACGTGACGGCCGGGCATGCCGCGCAGCCACGTCAGCTGCCGCTTGGCGAGCTGGCGCGTGGCGAAGATCCCCTTGTCGCGCAACTGCGCCAGCGGGAAGGGATGCGATTCGCGCGCGTCCAGCCCGCGCGCTTCGTGCGCATCCAGCAACTCCCACGCCTGCCGGTAGCCGACGCAGCGCATGCTCGGCAACGCGGGACCGAGGTCGCCGCGCGCGCGCAGCGCCCTGACCTCGTCGAGGAAACCGGACGCGAGCATGGCGTCGAAGCGTTGCGCGATGCGCTCGTGCAGCCAGCCGCGGTCGACCGGTTCCAGCGAGAACAGCGGCGCCCGGCTCCACGCCTGCCCGGCGCCCCCACCGCCCCCCGCGTGGAAGCGCGACAGCGGCTGCCCGGTCAGCCGGAACACCTCGAGCGCGCGCTGGATTCGTTGCGAATCGTTGGGCGCCAGCCGGGCCGCGGTGGACGGATCGATGCCTGCCAACTCGGCGTGCAGCGCGGGCCAGCCTTCCCGGCCGGCCCGCGCCTCGAGCTGCGCGCGCACGTCGGCGTTCGCCGCGGGCATGGCGTCCAGGCCCTCGAACAACGCCTTGAAGTACAGCATGGTGCCGCCCACCAGCAGCGCCAGCTTGCCGCGCGCATTGATCTCGCCCACCAGCCGGCGCGCGTCGGCGGCGAATTCGGCGGCGCTGTAGGCCTGCAGCGGATCGCGAATGTCGATCAGGTGGTGCGGCACCGCGGCGCGTTCCGCGGGCGAGGGCTTGGCTGTGCCGATGTCCATGCCGAGGTACACCAGCGCCGAATCGACACTGATGATCTCGGCGCCGTGCACACGCGCGATGGCCAGCGCGGCCCTGCTCTTGCCCGAGGCCGTCGGTCCGGCCAGCGCCAGCACCCTGGCTTCAGGACCTGCGCGGCTCGCCATGTTTTTGCACCAGGGTCCAGGCCACGGCGGCGATGCACACGCTCCAGAACCAGATCCCGTTGGTCAGCGGGAACACGGTCCCGTCCAGGCGCATGCCGATCCAGCCGCCGACGCCGAAGGCCGCGACCATCATCAGGAAGCCGTTGAGCGCCGACGCCGCGCCCGCCGCATGCGGAAACGGCCCGACCGCGCAGCTTTGCCCGCAGGGCTGGTGCACGCCGTGCGCCAGCATGAACAGGTAATAGGGCAGCATGATCGCCCAGCCGTTGTGAAGTCCGGCCAGGGCCAGCACACCGGTGAGCGTGCCGCCGGCCAGCGTGAGCACGCCCGCCATCGCCACCGTGCGCCGCAAGCCGAAGCGCGGCAGCAGCCGGCGGCAAAGGAACGTGCCCAGCAGGTAGGAAAACGACATCGAGGACAATATCAGGCCGTACTGCGTGCGCGTCAGCCCCAGCACCTTGATGAACACGAACGAGGAAGAGGCGAGGAAAGTGAACAGCCCCGCATATCCAGCCGTCGTCAGTGCCGACCAGGCCAGGAAGGTGGGATGGCGCAGGATGGCCAGCCACGTCGCGGCCAGCGTCGTCAGCCGCAGCGCCAGCGGGTTGGTGCGGGGCGCCGTCTCCTGGAAGCGCAGCGCCACGACGAACAGCGACACCGCGCCGAACACCGCCAGGGTCGCCAGCGCATAGCGCCACCCCCAGAGGTTCGTCAGCAGGCCGCCCAGCGGGCCGGACAGGCAGGCGATCACGCCCAGGCCGGTGAGGCCCATGGAAATCACGCGCGCACCGGTCTCCGGCGTGTACAGGTCGCGCACGATCGCGCGCGACCCCACGACCCCCGCGCCCATCGCCGCCCCCTGCACGGCGCGCCACACGATCAACAGCGGCATGGAAGCGGCGAGCGCGCAGCCGACGGAAGCCAGCGTGTACGCGCTCAGCCCCCACAGCAGCACGGGCCGGCGGCCGAAGCGGTCCGACAGCGGCCCCCACACCAGCTGCGATATGCCGAAAGCCAGCGACAAGGTCGTGAGCGTGAGCTGGGCCTGCGACACCGGCGCGCCGAAGCCTTCGGTCAGCGATGGCAGCGCGGGCAGGTACAG
>DATMBW010000398.1:0-4977 GCA_035559095.1 Ramlibacter sp. | reverse complement strand
ACTCCGCATTGCGCTCCTAGGCAAGGCAGCCAGCCTTGCCGTCGTCCCGCGCCTTGATTGGCGCGGCTCTCTCCCCACTCGCACTGGCAAAAATAGTGCGAACAGGCCCTAACATGTCCACATGGCGCGGGGTCATCACTATCACGTCTACGTCGTGGAGTTATCCGACCAGGTGTGGAACGCCGGCCGCTTCCGGCGGGCCAATCCGGCGTATCAGCTGGGCAAGCCATTCGTCTATGTGGGCATGACGGGGCTCGACCCCGACGTGCGCCTGGACAAGCACAAAGCCGGCATCCAGGCCAACAGCTTCGTGCGCGACTATGGCCTGCGGCTGCTGCCCCGGCTGTATGCGATGTACAACCCGATGCCCTACGACGCCGCGCGCGAAATGGAGGTGGAGCTGGCGATTGCGTTGCGCGAGGCCGGCTACGGTGTCTGGCAGGCTTGAGCGCAGCCGCCTGCCGGTCGCAGGTTCACTGGCGGATCTTGCCCGCGCCGCTGATGATGGACAGTTCCACGAATTTCGAGCCGGAGCGCATGCCGGGCTTGAACCCGACGCCATAGCCGCCGAGGTTGAAGTTGTCCATCGAGTCCAGCGCCGCGACCATGCCTTCGCGCGTGGGGCGCGCACCCTGGCGCCGCACCGCTTCCACGATCACCTTGGCGGCGATGAAGCCTTCCATCATCGCGTAGCTCACCGGCACCTCGAGCTTCTCGGTCCTGGCGACGGCGTCCGTGAAGTCCTTGGCCAGCCGCGTGGAGATCTTGTAAGGGCTGGGCGTGACCTGGGCGATGGCGACTCCCTGCATCTGCTCTTCGGCCAGCCGCTTCGACAGCTGTTCGATATCCGCTCCCGAGTGCGCGAACAGCTGGGCCGTGCCGCCGGCGCCACGGTATTCCTCGATGAAGGCCGCCGCGGCCGCGCCGCTGGCCACCATGATGATCGCCTGCGGGGCGGCGGAAGAAAATTTGGTGACGGCGGCCGAAACGTGGGACGTGCCGGTCGGATAGGAAGCCCTGGACATGATGGACGCGTTGTCCTTTTTCGCGGCTTCGTCGGCCGCGGCAATCAGCGCCGCGGCGCCCGGGCCTTCCTCGTAGAACAGGCCCAGCCGCTTGATGCCGATCGTGGCAAGGTGCTGCGTGAGCTTGTTGATCTCGTCGCGCAGGCCGGCGCGCACGCTGTACAACAGCGGTGTCTCCGGCCTGATTTCGGCCACGCGGTAGCCCACCAGGGCGATCTTGTCTTTTTCCAGCAGGCCGGAACTCACCAGGTCGGCGATGTTGCGGCTGCCGAAGAAGCCGGCCAGCACCAGCGGCTTGTCCTCGGCCAGCAATTGCCGGGTGGCGCTCACGGTGTCATCCGGCCGCCCACCGTCGTCCTTGCGCACCAGGGTGAAGGTGTGGCCGTTGACTCCCCCCGCCTTGTTGACGCTCGTGAAGACCAGTTGCATGCCGGCGGAGTAGGCACGCCCCTGGTTGGCTTCCAGCCCCGACATGGGTCCCACCTGTCCGACGATGATTTGCGCGGCCTGCCCCAGTTGCGCTGCCGCGAGCGCGGCGCAGGCCAGAGCCATCCGTGCCATCAGCTTGATCATTGTCATGGACTCCTCCAGGAATTAACCGACCCCGGTCCGATTATGCGACGCTGGCCGGAACGCGCCAGTATGGAAAAGCACTTACGCAGCCGTCAAAAGCAGCATTTCTCATGTCCAATAGCCCCAAATGAGAACACACGCAGCGACCCAAAAGGACATTGAATCGCCTTACGCGTGGATGCGGCTGGCCGTGTCGCTGCTGCTCATGACCATCGGCGGCTGCGGCATGTATTCGGTCACGGTGGTGTTGCCCGCCATCCAGGCGGAGTTCGGGGTGTCTCGCGCGGACGCGTCGTTGCCCTACACGCTCACCATGATCGGCTTTGGCCTGGGCGGCATTCTCATGGGTCGCCTGGCCGATCGTTTCGGTGTCCTGGTGCCGGTGAGAATGGGTGGGCTCGGCTTGGGCGCGGGCTTTGTCGCCGCAGGACTGGCGCCCAATCTGTGGCTGTTTTGCGCCGCGCAGGGCCTGCTCATCGGCCTGCTCGGGACATCCGCCACCTTCGCGCCGCTGGTGGCCGATACCTCGCAGTGGTTCGACCGCCGGCGCGGCATGGCGCTGGCGATCTGCATGAGCGGCAACTACACCGCCGGGGCCGTGTGGCCGCCGGTGATGCAGTACTTCATCGACAGTGTGGGCTGGCGTCAGACCTACGTCGGCATGGGCGTGTTCTGCGCCCTGTCGATCCTGCCGCTGGCGCTGGTGTTGCGGCGCCGCCCGCCCTTGCATGCGCCGGAAACGCCGATCGCGGCCGGTGCCGCGCCGCGGCTGGCCGGGCCGCGGCCCATGGGCATGAGCCCGTTGACCGTGCAGGCGCTCTTATGCCTGGCCGGCGTTTCCTGCTGCGTCGCCATGTCCATGCCACAGGTCCACATCGTCGCTTATTGCGGCGACCTGGGCTACGGCGCGGCTCGCGGCGCCGAAATGCTGGCGCTGATGCTGGGGCTGGGGGTGATCAGCCGCCTGGCATCGGGCTGGATCTCGGACCGCATCGGCGGACTGCGCACCCTGCTGCTGGGATCGCTCCTGCAAGGCGTGGCGCTGCTGCTGTTCCTGCCGTTCAAGGGCCTGGTGTCGCTGTATGTTGTAGCGGGCCTGTTCGGGCTGTTCCAGGGCGGCATCGTGCCGGCTTATGCGCTCATCGTGCGCGAACACTTTTCGCCACGGGAGGCGGGCGCGCGCGTCGGCACGGTGCTGATGGCCACGCTGTTCGGAATGGCCCTGGGCGGATGGATGTCGGGCCTGGTGTTCGACCTGACCGGCTCTTACCGCGCGGCCTTCATCAACGGCATCGCCTGGAACCTGCTGAACGCCGCGATCGTGGTGTTCCTGCTCTATCGGGTGAGGTCGATGGCGCTCGACAGGAGCGCGGCACCGGACGCGGCGCGTTGAGATGGCAGCCCTAGCCGAGCCGGCCATGGACCGCCGCCGCCTGCTGCGGCTCGCCGCGGCGGGGGCGGCTGGCCTGTGGCTGCCGCGCGCCGCCTGGAGCCAGACCGGGCTGCCGGCCAATCCGTTCGGCCTGGGCATCGCCAGCGGCTCGCCGACCCACGATTCCGTGGTGCTGTGGACGCGCCTGGTGGCACCGGCCTTCCAGAGCCTGGGTACCGGCGCGATCCCGGTGCGGTGGGAGGTGGCGCACGACGAGCGATTCAGCCGCATCGTGCAACGCGGCCAGTCGCCCGCGCTGTTCGAACTCGCGCATTCGGTGCATGCCGAAGTGGCCGGACTGGAACCGGACCGGTGGTACTTCTATCGCTTTATTGCCGGCGATGCCGTGAGCCCCACGGGGCGCACCCGCACCTTCCCCGCGCCGGATGCGGCCGTGCAAAAGCTGCGTCTGGCTTACGCATCGTGCCAGCGGTGGGAACACGGCTACTACAGCGCCTACCGGCACATGCGCGAGGAAAACCTGGACGCCGTGATGTTCCTGGGCGACTACATCTACGAATATCCGATCGCGGCCAACCCGGTGCGCCTGCCCACCGGCGGCTGGGTCGTGACGCTGGAGGACTACCGCCAGCGCTACGCGCTGCACAAGAGTGACGCGGACTTGCAGGCCATGCACATGGCGTGTCCATGGGTGCATGTCTGGGACGATCACGAAGTGCAGAACGACTACGCGGGCCTGCAGCCCGGCGACAGCGGCTGGGCTTCGCCGGCGCCGGCGGCGGGCTTCGCGGCGCGCCGCGCCGCCGCGTACCAGGCTTTCTACGAACACATGCCGATGCGCGCGTCGGTGCTGACGCGCGCCGTGGCCGGCCTGGCGGCCGGTGCGGAAATGCGCATCTATTCCCAGCAGCGCCTGGGCCGGCTGGCGACGCTTTACCTGCTGGACGCCCGCCAGTACCGCGACCCGCAGGTGTGCACGCCCGACGGCCGGTCAGGGTCCGCCTTGGTGGACCCGGCCGGATGCGCCGGCTGGAAGGACCCCAGGCGCAGCCTGCTGGGCGCGGCGCAGGAGCAGTGGCTCGACACGGCGCTGGCCGCGGGCACCGCGGGCTGGACGGTGATCGGCCAGCAGACGCTGTTCGGACAGCGCGATGCACGGCCGGGCCCGGGCGAATTGCTCTGGAACGACGGATGGGACGGCTACGCCGCCGCGCGCACGCGCCTGACCGATGCGCTGCAGCGGCACAGCGTGGCCAATCCCGTGATCCTGGGCGGCGACGTGCACGAGAACTGGGTCGGCCATGTCAAGGCCGACTATAGCCGTACCGACAGCGCCACGGTAGGCGTGGAATTCTGCGGCACCAGCATCTCGTCGCGCTCCGGCGGCAACGCCAGGATTGCCGCGCAGCGCCTCGCCGAAAATCCGCACTTTGTCTTCGCCAATGCGGAACGCAGGGGCTATGGCGTGGCCGAGTTCACGCCGGCGCGCCTGACCACCACCTTGCGTGTGGTCGACGACGCCAGGCGCAAGGACGCGGCCATTCAGACCCTGGCCGGTTTCGTGGTTGAGGCCGGGCGCCGGCAACTGGAGAAAGCCTGAGCCGGGATCGGCATTCGTCCGTCGATCAATGCCGGCTGAGGGCCGCGGGATCCGCGCCGCTGTGCCGCGAACTCATCGAGGCAGCCACGGCGCTGTTGGCCTGGGACGCCCGGAACCGGGGTAAACGTGGGTTGATGCGGTGGGCTCCGCGTTCCATACTCCGGCGCTCACATACCTCATCCATTACCGATCAGGAGCCGCCATCATGAGTCTTCAGACCAAGTATCTGCTGAGCGAAAGCCAGATGCCCAAGTTCTGGTACAACATCCAGGCCGACCTGCCCACTGCGGCGCCGGCCGTGTTGCATCCGGGCACGATGCAGCCCGTAGGCCCGGACGATCTGGCGCCGCTGTTCCCGATGGAGCTCATCATGCAAGAGGTGAGCA
>DATMBW010000397.1:0-6067 GCA_035559095.1 Ramlibacter sp. | reverse complement strand
GCCCGCGCCCCGGCGCGGCGTTGAGCTTGCCCCGGCCCATGTCCAGCGCGATCTTGGGCAGCTGCGTGGTCTTTCCCGAACCGGTTTCGCCGCAGACGATGACCACCTGGTTGGCCGCGATCGCGGCCATGATTTCGTCGCGCCTGGCCGAAACCGGCAGGGACTCGGGGAATGTGATGCGCAGGGACGTCAAGAAAGGGCAGCCAAAGCCCGTGATTATCGGTCGGTCGCCCAGGTGTTCAGGCCACGTCCGTCAAGGACAGCTCCAGGATGCGGCCGGCGTCCGGGTCATAGCACGCGACGCGGCTCGCATAGCTGCGCGCGGTGCGCGACATCTCGCTGACTGTCGAGACCACGACCGAGGGGTCGTCGTTCGAGGTGGCGGCCAGCAGTCCCACCCCCACCTGCGGCAACCACTTCGCCTGGCCGGCCTCCAGGTCGCTCGCCACCGCGCTGGTGCTCAGCGCCACCGGCTGCGACAGCCGCTCGGCCACGCACCGGCTCAGCCGGATCATGCGCTGGCGGTTGCCGGCATCGCGCGCCACGAGCAGGAACCCGTCGTCGAACAAACGCGCCATCTCGACGTACGCCGGCACGCAGCGGCGCAGCCGGCCGGCGCAGACGAACAATGCATGGTTGAGTGCGGCACGGCCGTGCAGTCTTTCCAGCGCCGGCAAGTTGCCGATGGAAACTGCGACCAGCATCACCGGCCGCGACGGATTCTGTTGCTGGTGCAGAAACGCGAGGCCGACCACGTGCCCGATGGCGGCTTCGGATTGCATGCGCGTCACCGGGTCGTAGCGGGGGCCTTGCGCCAGCACCTCGCGCAGTTCGATCAGGTACGAATACCGCCGCCACAACATCGCTTCGATGCTCGTCAGATAGGCGATTCCCGCCAGGGCGCTGGCGGGATGCACCAGCCACGGCACGCCCCCGCGATCCAGCGCGATCCAGCTCAGGCCTGCGATGGCGGCGAGCATGAAAGACACGCCGAACACCGCGATCCGCGCCAGCCGATCACCGCGGCGGGCGCTGCGAATGGCGGTCCCCAGGCCGGCCAGGCCGATGGCGAACGCCACCACGGAGCTCAGCGCCAGTGAGTCCCTGGCATTGACCAGCCAGCCCGCGCCCAAGGTGAGCACGGCAAGCGCCAACGCCTGCCATCGAATTCTTCGGGCCATCACGGGCTCGCGCAGCAGCCCCAGTTCGGTCAGGAGCATCAGTCCGAGCAGCGTGGCACTGAGGATGCCCACATGCGCCAGCAGGCGCGCTTCAAGCACGGTGTCGGGGACCGTCAGCCAACCCAGGTAGCTCACGACGAACAGCGCCGACAAGAGCGACGTCAGCGCCGCCGCAAGAGCCACGCGGTGCTGCGATTTCACGAACGCGGCCACCGCACCGGTCAGCATGAGAGCGACCGTCCCGAAGAAAGCACCCCAGAAGCCGATCGCCACGATGTGCATGGCTTCACCATACGCGGGCGACCCGGCCAAGGCAATCCGACGAATGGGGGATGTCTTTACACTTTCGCCGCCAGCTGCGCGCGATGAATCGTCACGCGGCGTCCGTCGCCGGCAGCTCGGCGATTCGTCCCGAAGCCTGGTCATGCCACGCTACGCGGCTGTCGTAGCTCCAGGCGGTGCGCGACATGGCCCGTGCCATGGAAACCGCGACCGACGGCTGGACCTGCGCCGTGGTGGCCAGCAGGCCGATACCCACCTGTGCCACCCACAGCGCCTGGCCGTTCTCGAGGTCCGCGGCACTGGTGCTCAGCACAACCGGGCGCGACAGCCGCTGCGCCAACAAGCTGCCGAGCTGGACCATGCGCCGCGTGTCGGCCGGCCCGCGCATCAGCAGCAGGAACGCATCGTCCGCGAGGCGGCCCATCTCCACGCCGCGCGGCACGCACTGGCGCAGCCGGCTGGCGCACACGAACAGCGCATGGTTCTGGGCGGCGCGGCCGTGCAGGTTTTTCAGCGAGTACAGGTTGCCGATCGAGACGACGATCACGCCCATCGGGCTGGTCAGGTCATGGTGCTGGCCAAAGAACGCCAGTCCCACCATCTGGCCGGTTTCGGAATGGGAACGCATCCGCGTGACCGGGTCGTAACTCGGCCCGTGGGCGACCACCGACCGCAATTCGATCAGGTAGGAATAGCGCATCCACAGTGCGCAGGCGATGCAGGCAAGGTAAGCCATGGCGGCGATCGCGCTTGCGGCATGCACCGGCCAGGGCACGCCCTCGCGGTTCAGTGCGATCCAGCTCAGGCCGGCCACGGCCACCAGCATGAAGGCCACACCGGACACCGCCAACCAGGCCAGCCGGTCGCCGTTCCTGGCCGTTGCGACGCAGACGACCAGCATGATGCCGCCGACGGCCAGTGCCATCGCCGATCCGAGCACGAGCGAGGCCGTGGCATCCATCAGCCATCCAGCCCCGACGACCGCGATGGCGGCGGCGATCATTGCGACCCAGGCCGCACCCGCCGTGGCGGAGTCGCGCAGCAGGCCCAGCATCGACATCAGCATCAGCCCCAGCACGACGGCGGCAAGAACGGCCACATGGGCCAGCAACCGCGCTTGCGCCGCGGGGTCGGCCACCGGCAGCCACCCCAGATAGGCCACGACGAACAGCACCGAAATCAGCGATGAAAGCGCCGCCATCAGGGCCACGCGGCGCAGCGAGCGGGCAAAGGCCGCGAGGGAACCGGCCAGCATCAGCGCTGCACTGCCGAAGAAGGCTCCCCAACAACCGACTGCGACCGCATCCATGGCGTCACCATACCCGGCGCATCCCGAGCTGGCAACCGGCGCGTGCGGTTGATTGCCTTACACTTTCGCCACACCTTCACCGCCGTCCGCCCACGCGCATGTCCACCGTCTTCAATTTCACTTTCGTGCCCTGGTTCCGATCAGTGGCACCCTATATCCACATGCACCGGGGCAAGACCTTCGTGGTCGGCATGGCGGGCGAGGCCGTGGCCGCGGGCAAGCTGCAGCACATCGCCCAGGACCTCGCGCTGATCCAGAGCATGGGGGTCAAGATCGTGCTGGTGCACGGCTTCCGGCCGCAGGTGACCGAACAGCTCAAGGCCAAGGGCCATGCGGCGCGCTACTCGCACGGCATGCGTATCACCGACGAAGTGGCGCTCGATTGCGCCCAGGAAGCGGCGGGCCAATTGCGCTACGAGATCGAAGCCGCTTTCAGCCAGGGGCTGCCCAACACGCCGATGGCGGGCTCCACGGTGCGCATCATCTCGGGCAATTTCATCACGGCCCGGCCCGTCGGCGTGCTCGACGGGATCGACTTCCAGCACTCCGGAATGGTGCGCAAGGTGGACGTGGGCGGCATCATGCGTGCGCTGGATTTCGGCGCCATGGTGCTGGTGTCGCCGGTCGGCTTTTCCCCCACCGGCGAGGCGTTCAACCTCACGATGGAGGAAGTCGCGACCAGCATCGCGATCGCACTGCAGGCCGACAAGCTGATTTTCCTGGCGGAGATCCCCGGCATCCGGGTCAAGCCGCTGGAACCCGAAGGCGACGCCAACCCGATCGACACCGAACTGTCGCTCGCCGCGGCCGAACAGCTCCTGGACGGCCTGCCCGGTGCCCAGCAGCCCACCGACACGGCGTTCTACCTGCAGCACTGCGTCAAGGCCTGCAAGGCGGGCGTGGAGCGCAGCCACATCATCCCCTTCGCAACGGACGGCTCGCTGCTGCTGGAGGTGTACGTGCACGACGGCATCGGCACCATGGTGATCGACGAGAAGCTCGAAAGCCTGCGCGAGGCGACGGCCGACGACGTGGGCGGCATCCTGCAGCTGATCGAGCCGTTCGAGAAGGACGGCACGCTTGTCAAGCGCGGCCGCACCGAGATCGAGCGCGACGTCGCCAACTACACCATCATCGAACACGACGGGGTGCTCTTCGCCTGCGCCGCCCTGTATCCGTTCCCCGAATCGAAGACCGGCGAGATGGCGGCGCTGACGGTGTCGCCCCAGGTCCAGGGCCAGGGCGACGGCGAGAAAATTCTCAAGCGCATCGAGCAGCGGGCGCGCGCCATGGGCCTGGAAAGCATTTTCGTGCTGACCACCCGCACCATGCACTGGTTCCTCAAGCGCGGTTTCGTCCAGGTCGACGCCGACTGGCTGCCCGAGGGCCGCAAGCGAAAGTACAACTGGGACCGCAAGAGCACGGTGTTCGTCAAGAAGCTCGGCTGAGCTGAAGTGTGCTGAGCCGGCGCGGGATGACAAACGCCGCGATCGCCGCTATCGTTGGCAGCCTCGGGCATGGGCCCGTCTGACGGCAGGGAGTCACCATGTACCCATGGCTCTGGTTCTGGGCGCCCCAGTTCCACTTTCCTTTTTCGGGCAGCGTGGCCCAGCGTATCGAACCCGACACCCGCTGGTTCTTCGCCGGTATCCGCCCCGAGGCCGGCAACGGCGAGGTGGAGCAGCAGATCTTCGACGTGGCCTCCTACGGGCGCCAGCTCGGCCTGATCACCGAGGTGCTGCTGGCGCAGTCGGGCAAAGACACGGTCGCTCCCGCGCAAGCGGCTCAATCCCTGGCACGGCTGGAAGAGGTGTACCGGGAAGTTGAGAGCGTCAAACGCCGCAACTGCGACAAGCTCTCGCGTTCGGCCGTCGCCGTGCTCGAGAAGCTGCAGGCGAGCAATCCCGGCGAACTGGCACGGGTGCTGGCCCGCTTTTCGCCCGCGCAGCCCCTGCTCACGCATCAGCCGGGAACGAATCCGTGAACTTCAGGATCCTGCAGGTCGACCACATCGTGCTGCGCGTGCGCGATGTCGAATCCATGCTGCGCTTTTACGTGGACGTGCTCGGCTGTACCCTGGAACGCACGCAGGACGACCTCGGCCTGTACCAGTTACGCGCCGGCAAGTCGCTGATCGATCTGGTAACGGCGGACGGCAAGCTCGGCCGTATCGATGGGCCTGCCCCGGGCCCGGGAGGCCCCAATCTCGACCACTTCTGCCTGTGCATCGAGCCGTTCGAGCCCGGGCAGCTATCGGCCTGGCTGGCCTCCAAAGGGGCCGAGCCCAGCGAGGTGGCCCGGCGCTACGGCGCGGAAGGCTACGGGCCGTCGTTGTACTTCAGCGATCCCGAGGGCAACCTGGTCGAACTCAAGGGCCCGTCGGACAGCCTCATCGCTTGACCCGCCGATGCGGCGCTCGCCTCGCAAAAATTGATCGGCGTCAACATTTGGTGTGGGCAAGCGGCCTACCGTGGGGGCTGAGCAACAAGCGCCCCCGAGGACGTGCCGCTACGGTGCGAGGCTGGGCAGTTGACACAGTCCGACGGCACCTCTCCTACACGGGAATGGAAGTGATCCGACAGCCAGGGCGAACCGCAGCGCCTAGCGTGGATTCAACCGGTGACCGCAATGAACAGCTCCACCCAAGGTTCGTCCGAACGCGAAGTGCGGATCCCGTGCGGGGACGCGTGGCTCTATGGCGATCTGTCCCTGCCGCCGCGATTCAGCGGGGCCGTGCTGTTTGCGCACGGCAGCGGCAGCGGCCGCCACAGCGCGCGCAACCGCCAGGTGGCGCAGCGGCTGCAACAGGCGGGCATTGCCACCCTGCTGTTCGACTTGCTGACGGCGCAGGAGGAACAGGTGGACATGCACACGCGCGAACACCGGTTCGATATTCCATTGTTGACGCAGCGGATGCAGGATGCCACAGCCTGGGCCTGGGCGCAGCCCGAGTTGCAGCATGTACCGGTCGGCTATTTCGGCGCCAGCACGGGCAGCGCCGCCGCGCTCATTGCCGCCGCCCGGCTCGGCGAGCGCATCGCGGCGGTCGTGTCGCGCGGCGGCCGGCCCGACCTGGCCGGAGCCGCGGCCCTGGCGGCGGTCAAGGCCCCGACGCTGCTGATCGTCGGCGGCGCCGACCACGGGGTGATCGAGCTCAATGAGGAGGCACACGAGCGGCTGCAGTGCGAAAAGCGGCTCTCCATCGTGCCAGGCGCCACGCACCTGTTCGAGGAGCGCGGCGCGCTGGAGCAGGTGGCGCAGCTGGCCGCCTCCTGGTTCACGGCGCATATGTCGC
>DATMBW010000396.1:0-8954 GCA_035559095.1 Ramlibacter sp. | reverse complement strand
AAGGTATTTCGGCACGTCGAACGGGCGCGACTCCACTGGCTGTCTCCTCGGTAAATCTCTTGCCAGGATCTTGTTTTAGAACGGAATAAGTACAATTGTGCTTGCACCGCTGCCCGGCCGATTTGCTGCAGATCAAGCCGCCGGCTTCAACAGGGCCGGCCGCCGTCAGGCAAGTGGTACGAACGCCACGCCAATCCGCGGGTTCAAAGCTTGATGTCGACGCTGTTGCGCAACGCTGTCTGCGCGACGGCGTCCAGGGCGCCGTCCACCACGGCCTGGCCCGAAATCATGCGCAGCGTGTCGCTGCGAAGCATCTTGTCCAGCAGGCGCCGGGTCATCGAATGCGTCTTGCCCGTGGCATCGGCAAACATGAACAATGTGGCGTGCGGGCTGGCCCAGGTCACCTGGTAGCGCGACCAGCCGCCGTCCATCAGCATTTCCACCCAAGCCCCGGGACGCAGCGCCGCGTCAGGCACTGCCGGCTCCAATTCCGCCGCATGAGCCCGGGTCTGGTCGAAGCCCGGCCGCGTGGCCTGGAACAGTGGCTTGGGCGCCACGGTCTGGTGGGTGTGCCGGAAACCCGATTGCTAGGCTTCGGTCGGCCCCAGCCAGGGGCCGGGCCCGTCTTCCCCGTCACCGCCAAACATGGCCTCGAGTTCTTCGCGCGTCATGCTGGTGGACAGCGGCACCGGCCGGCTCGGCGGCGTGCTCGCCTTCGTGGCTTCGCGGTGCGCCGCTGCAAGATGGTCCAGGAAGCGCTCGGTCGGCGCCTGCGGATAGTCGATGGTGGCCAGGCCGTGGCGCAGCTTCTCCACCAGCTCGGGCACCAGCTTGGCCAGCCTGGCGGTATTGGCCGCCGCCACGCGCGGCTGGGTGCTCCAGAGCAGATCCGCCACAACAGCCGCAAAGCCGCCCGGATCCGCGGCGCCGCTCTCGTCGGACAAGCGGGCCTGGGCCATCACCTGCGACCAGGGCCCGAGGACGAACGCGCCGATCTCGCGCCGCGCCGCGGTGACGTCGGCACGCCCGCGCATCTCCTTGCCGATCTTCTCGGCCAGCAGGTTGCGCTGCTCGGCCTTCAAGAGCGCGCGCACGGCCTGTTCGCGGTGACGGCGGTCCAGCCGCTGCTGGTCGCCCCAGGCTTCCTCCAGGGATTTGAGCGCGAAGTCGAAGGGCTCGGCCCCGCCCACGTGGGTGGACAGCAACGCGTCCACCGCCTGCTGCAGGGATTCGAGGAAGCCGGCAAATCCCGGTGCGTCGACCGACTGCCAGGCCAGGCTGCGCTGCGTCATCTGCTCCAGCAGCCGGCGGGCCGGATGCTTGCGGTCGCTGAAGAAGCGCGGGTCGCTCAGCGCCAGGCGCAGCAAAGCGGGTTCGAGCTCGCGCACGGTTTGCTGCACCGGCGGCAGCAGCCGCGGGTCGTTCGCGATGTTCTCGACCATCAGGTTGACCACTTCCTGGCCCAGCGCCTGGCCGGGCCGGCGCGACTCCTGCCCCCGCTGCGGGTCCGAGGGCTGCCGCTCCTGCAGCCGCTTAAGCACGTGGTCGACCTGCTTCATTTCCTGCAAGGCCTCGAACGCGGCGGGCACCGTGACTGAAAAGTCGGCGCGCGAGCCTGCGGGGCCCGGCGCTGCGTCCGCCGGTTCGTCCAGCTCGCCGGCGAGCAGCCGCCTCAGCTCCCTGACATTGAGCAGCGTATTGGCCTGGAAAGTGGCGTCCCCCGCCGGCGCCGCGGCTTGCACCGGCACGCTGCTTTCCGGCGACGGGACGACGTTGAACGTCGCCCCGGCCACGCCCTGGGAACGCAGCAGTACCGCCAGCTCCTGGTATACGCGCGCGAGTTCCGGCCCCAACGCCTCGCCGAGGCTGTCCATCCAGCGCGATCGCACGGCCGGCGGCACCGGACTCTGCATGACCACGGTGCGCAGGCTGCGCACGTAGACTTCGGGGCGCAGCGGATTGCGGGCGGCCTGCACGCTCTTCATCCCTTGCACGGCGCACACGAGCGCGTTCAGGTCGCCAAGTTCGGCCTCAACGGTCGCCGTGACGATCTGCTGCAGCCGCATCAGGTCCACGCTTTCCTGCATCTGGTCGTCGCCCATGAGTTCCAGCGCGTCGAAGCTCAGTGGCGCGGACTTGCGCGTGTCGCCCGAAATCGCCTGTGCGAACTCCGCCAGCAGTGCCTGCGGATACGCCTCGCACAGCGCACCCTCGTGTTTCATGAGCGTGCGGGCCGCATCCGCGAGGAGCCTGCGCTCGTGCTCGTCTCGCGCCAGCGCGCCGCGGCGGGGCATCTCGAGGGCCGCGCGGCGCGCCAGCCGCTGCATCAACGTCCTGCCCTGGGCCGCCGCCTCTTTCATGCAGGCGCGGTACAGGGCCTGATACGAAGTGGGTTGCACAGCGCCCGCCATTGGTCCCCTAAGCTGGAAATCAGCGGCCACCGGTCCGCTGGAGTAAGAGCACTTGAAGACTCAAGGAACTTGAGTCATTTAAGCGCTTTATAGCGCATCCGCTTCGGCTTGGCGCCCTCCTCGCCCAGGCGCTTGCGCTTGTCGGCCTCGTATTCCTGGTAGTTGCCGTCGAAGAAGGTCCACTGGCTGTCGCCCTCGGCCGCCAGGATGTGGGTGGCGATGCGATCGAGGAACCAGCGGTCGTGGCTGATGACCATCACACTGCCCGCGAATTCGAGCAGCGCGTCTTCCAGGGCGCGCAGCGTTTCCACGTCCAGGTCGTTCGACGGCTCGTCCAGCATCAGCACGTTGCCCCCGGCGATCAGGGTCTTGGCCAGGTGCAGCCGGCCGCGCTCGCCGCCGGAGAGCGTGCCCACGCGCTTTTGCTGGTCGCCGCCGTTGAAGTTGAAGCGGCCGGCGTAGGCGCGGCTGGGCATCTGGAACTTGCCGACGTTCAGGATGTCCAGCCCGCCCGAGATGTCTTCCCACACGGTCTTCTGGTTTTCCAGTTCGTCGCGGTGCTGGTCCACGAACGCCATCTTCACGGTGGAACCGATCTTCACTTCGCCGCTGTCCGGCGTTTCCTTGCCGGCCACCAGCTTGAACAGCGTCGACTTGCCCGCGCCGTTCGGGCCGATGATGCCGACGATGGCGCCCGCGGGCACCTTGAAGCTCAGGTTGTCGATCAGCACGCGGTCACCGAAGGCTTTGCTGACCCCTTTGAACTCGATCACTTCGTTGCCCAGGCGATCGGCCACCGGAATGAAGATCTCCTGCGTCTCGTTGCGCTTCTGGTACTCGTAGTCGGACAGTTCCTCGAACCGGGCCAGGCGCGACTTGCTCTTGGCCTGGCGCGCCTTGGGGTTCTGGCGCACCCATTCCAGCTCTTTCTTCATGGCCTTGGTGTGCGCGTCCTCGGATTTCTGCTCGGCCTCCAGGCGGGCTTCCTTCTGCTCCAGCCAGGTGCTGTAGTTGCCTTTCCACGGAATGCCCAGGCCCCGATCGAGTTCCAGAATCCATTCGGCAGCGTTGTCCAGGAAGTAGCGGTCGTGCGTGATGGCCACCACCGTGCCCGGGAAGCGCTTGAGGAACACTTCGAGCCACTCCACCGACTCCGCGTCCAGGTGGTTGGTGGGCTCGTCCAGCAGCAGCATGTCGGGCTTGGACAGCAGCAGCCGGCACAGGGCGACCCGCCGCTTCTCGCCGCCGGACAGCACATCGACCTTGGCTTCCCAGGGCGGCAGGCGCAGCGCGTCCGCTGCGATCTCGAGCTGGTGTTCGGAGTCGGTGCCGGCGGTGGCGATGATCGCTTCCAGGCGCGCCTGCTCGGCGGCCAGCGCATCGAAGTCGGCGTCGGGTTCGGCATACGCGGCGTACACCTCCTCGAGCTTGGCCTTGGCCGCCAGCACCTCGCCCATGGCTTCCTCGATGCTCTCGCGCACCGTGTGCTGCGGGTTGAGCTTGGGCTCCTGCGGCAGGTAGCCGATGCTCAGGCCAGGCATGGGCGTGGCCTCGCCTTCGTACTCCTTGTCGACACCGGCCATGATTTTCAGCAGCGTGGACTTGCCCGAGCCGTTCAGGCCGATCACGCCGATCTTGGCGCCAGGGAAGAAGGAAAGGGAGATGTCCTTGAGGATATTGCGCTTCGGCGGCACGATCTTGCCGAGGCGGTTCATGATGAAGACGTACTGAGCCATGGAATGCTTGGGTTTCGCGGTGAAACCGCAGATTATCGCCCGCGCACGCGCTGACGCTAACGACAAATGACTTCGCGGCTGCGCCGCTCAATGACAAATGACCAGGCCCGCCTTATCCGTCACTGGTCGTTTCCCCCGCCCTCGAGGCTGTTCTTCAGCGCCGCCTTGGCCACCTGATCGAGCGCTTCATCGACCACGTTGCGCTCGGCCACGACCTT
Source organism: Ramlibacter sp. (assembly GCA_035559095.1). Lineage (GTDB taxonomy): Bacteria > Pseudomonadota > Gammaproteobacteria > Burkholderiales > Burkholderiaceae_C > Ramlibacter. Next base: position 4,589 of record DATMBW010000396.1, on the reverse strand, counting down.
GATCATCCCTTGCGCGCGCAGCCGGTCCAGGGTGCGGCGCGACATCGAATGGGCCGAGCCGGCCAGCGACGTGAACATGAACAGGGTGGCGTGCGGGCTGGCCCAAGTCAGTTGCGCACGCAGCCACTGGTTCTGGACCATGAGCTCCACCCACGTGCCGGTGCGCATCTCGCCGGCGCGCGCGGGCCCGGCCGCGTCCTCGGCCATCGCATCCGGGCTGGCGGGGCTCTCGGCCGGCACGGCCTCATCCGCGAGGTAACCGGATTCCTCGGCCTCGCGGCTGTCCAGCCATAGCTCGGCGCCTTCCTGCATGCTGTCGCTGAATGTGGATTCCTGCGCTTCCACGGCGTCAGCCGCCGCCTTGCTGATGGCGTCGCGGCCCTCGTGCACAGCCGCGCGATGGATGGTGATGAGGTTGTTGAAGAAACGGGCCGTCAGCTCCGGCGGGTACTCGATGCGGTTCAGGCCCTCGCGCAACTTGGCCAACAGCCCCGGAATCATTTGCACCAGCCGGCGCGCCCGGCCCCGGGTGGCCGTGCTCTTCTGCACGCTCCAGATCATGTCGTCCACCATGGCGCGATAACCATAGGGATCGTCCGAACCATCGGCGCAGCTGAGCTGGGCCTCGGCCACCACCTGGGCCCAGGAACCCTTGAGGAAATCGCCCACGAAGTCCGCGACGTCCAGGCCTTCCAGTGCCTGGCCGAATTCGCCGGCCAGCTTCTGCGCCAGCAGGTTGCGCTGCTCCGCGTGCAGCAGCGCACGGGCCGCCTCTTCGCGGCGCTGGCGCAGCACCTGGTCGTGATCGACCCAGCTGTCCTGCAGGTCGTCCATCAATTCGCCGAAAGTGTCGGCATCGACAGTCTTGCTCTCGAGCTTGCGCACGGCGTCCTCGACCGTCATCGCGAAGCGGCGCCAGCCGGCATCCTTTTCGGCCGCGAAGGCGAGGCTGCGCTGCGTGATGCGGTCGAGGAACTGGCGCGCCGGATGGGTGCGGTCGCTAAAGAAGCGCGAATCCTCCTGTGCGAGCTTGAGCACCGCCGGCTCGATGGCCTTGAGCTGGCGCTTGAACTCGGGCAACAGCCGCTGGTCCAGCGCCAGGTTGTCGAACATCAGCCGCACCACCTCCTCGCCGAGCTGGTGGCCCAGCCGCGGAGCCGCCTCGTGCGCCACCGCCTGCGCCAGCATGTCGGGCGGCGCCGTGGGCGCGGGCGGCCTGGGCCGCTTTTCCAGCTTCTGCACCAGCGCGTCGACCTGCTTCATTTCCTGCAGCATGGCCATCGAGGCGGGCACCGTGTGCAGGAAATCCTTCGCCTGGGCTTGCGGATCGAAGTCGCCGGCCAGCAGCTTGCGCAGCCGGTCCAGCGTCAACAGGGTCTTGGACATCGAGTCCGCAGCCGCTGCGCCGCCCGCCCCGCCGCCCTTGAGCACGCGGCCGCCGACCGGGACTGCCGGCTCCACACCACAGGAACGCAGCAGGTCCGACAGTTCACGGTAGAGCTTGCGCAGATTGGCGCCCAGCAGCCCGGCGGCCGGCGCGATCAGCGCTTCACGCACCTTGGCTTCGGGCAGATGCACGGCCAGGCACGATTGCAGAGCACGCACGAACGCGTCGGGGCGCAGGGGATTGAGGCCGGGCTGGATCGTGCGCCAGCCGAGCAGCGTGCTCATGAGGGCGTCCAGCGTCGGCAAGGCATCGTCCACCGCGACCGACACGACCTGCTGGGCGCGCGCCACTTCGATGCTCTGGTCCAGTTGTTCGTCTTCGAACAGTCGCAGGTCCTCGAAGCGCAGCAGTTCGGTATGAACCTGTTCCTTGCCGCCGCCTTCGTAGACGATGCGGGTAAGTTCACTGCGGTAGGAGGCGCAGACCGCCTTCGCGTTGCCGGCCAGATGCTCGATCGCCAGCTTGGCGCCCGGTTGCTCGAATCCGGCGACGCGGCGTGCTCCGGATGGCGCCGCCGCGGCAGTGAGCCCATCGAGCACGCCCGTCATGAGCATCTCGGCCTGTTGCAGCATGCTCTCCAGGCAGTCATTGAGCGACGGCTGGAATGCGGTGGGGTCGTCGGAGACGCCGAGTCGAAGCTTCAGCAGGTTGGCCATGGGTCTTTTGTAGGGCGAAGCAATTATCAGCCGGGCAACTCGACAGGCGCCAGCCCCGTTAACCCGCATGTAAGCGCCGGTAACGATGCGGCGATTTGGAGACAACGGCACGAGGCCGGAAGGTGCGACGCGCGCCCGGCCGTTCGGCGCGGAAAAGCAGAGTCTGGCCAACCATGCGACAATAGCGGCTGTTGCGGACTCCAGTTGCCCGCAACCTCAGCATCATGCTGGGGACCAGCAGGCTTCAAATGCAGCCGGCCGGCTCCCGTCTCTGAACCTCATCTGCCTTTGACTGGCTCGGTGCTCCGCACCGTACAGGCCGATTCCCAAGCGCCATGGATGGCGCAACCTTGAATGACTTTTGACGAATTGAACCTGGCACCCGCCATTCTCAAAGCCGTGCGCGAGCAGGGCTACGAAACCCCCACCCCGATCCAGGCCCAGGCGATTCCCGCCGTGCTGGCCGGTCAAGACCTCCTCGGCGGCGCCCAGACCGGCACCGGCAAGACGGCCGCGTTCACCCTGCCGATGCTGCACAAGCTCACGATGAGCCGCAGCGCGAAAAGCAAGTTCGGCGGCTACGGCATCCGCGCCCTGGTGCTCACGCCCACCCGCGAACTCGCGGCGCAGGTCGAGGAATCGATCCGCACCTACGGCAAGTACCTGCAGTTGACCTCCACCGTGGTGTTCGGCGGCGTCGGCATGAACCCGCAGATCAGCAGGCTCAAGAGCGGCGTGGACATCCTCGTGGCCACCCCGGGCCGCCTGCTCGACCTGCAGGGCCAGGGCTTCCTGGACCTGTCCACGGTCCAGATGCTGGTGCTGGACGAAGCCGACCGCATGCTCGACATGGGCTTCCTGCCCGACGTGAAGAAGATCCTTGCCCTGGTGCCCAGCGAAAAGCAGAGCCTGCTGTTCTCAGCCACCTTCAGCGATGAAATCCGCGAGCTGGCGGACAGGCTGCTGCGCAACCCGCAGAGCATCCAGGTGACCCCGCGCAACACCACCGTGCAGCGCATCTCCCAGGTCACGCACCCGGTCAGCCGCGCGAAGAAAAAGCAGTTGCTGGCGCACATCATCCAGGAGCACAACTGGAGCCAGGTGCTGGTGTTCACCCGCACCAAGTTCGGCGCCAACAACGTGGCTGAGTTCCTGTGCAAGAACGGCATCAACGCGATGGCGCTGCACGGCAACAAGAGCCAGTCGGCGCGCACCCAGGCGCTGGCCGGCTTCAAGAGCGGCGACATCCGCGCCCTGGTGGCCACCGACATCGCCGCGCGCGGCATCGACATCGACGACCTGCCCCACGTGGTGAACTATGAAATCCCCAACGTGCCGGAAGACTACGTGCACCGCATCGGCCGCACCGGCCGCGCCGGCAACGACGGCGCCGCCGTGAGCCTGGTGTGCCTGGACGAAGAAGGCTTCATGCAGGAGATCGAGCGCTTCACCAAGCGCGAGATTCCGTCACAGGTGATCGAAGGCTTCGCGCCGGAGCCCGGCGAGCAGGCCGAGCCGATCGCGATGGGCCGCCAGACCATCTGGGGCGGGCTGGGCAGGCCGCCCAGCCGCGAGGTGATGGCCGCCGCGGCCAAGGCGGCGCGCCAGGAAATGATGCAGCGCATCCGCGACAACAGGGGCGAGAAGGCCGGCCGCAGTGGCGCGCGCAACGGCAGCGACGGCGCGCGTAACGGATCCACCAACGGCGCCCGCAACGGCACGGCGCAGCCGCAAGGCCAGCGCGCGAACGGCGGGCAGAGCGCACGCAATGGCGCCGCGGCGCCGCGCAACCTGAACGGCCAGCCGCCGCGCCAGAACGGCGGCGCGCGGCCCCGCTACGATGGCGAGGCCCAGCCGCGCGACGGAGCCCACAATATCGCGAGTCCGTTCGTCCAGCGCGACCCGACCCCCCGGAAAACCGATGGCCAGCCCGACCCTTTGCGCACCAGCGTGGACAGCATGGGCGGGCGCGGGCGGCGCGGCAACGGAGCGGGCCGCTCGAATCGTGGCGGTGGCGGCTTCGGGCCGCGTGGCGGCGGAAACCCCGCGAGGACCTTCGGCCGATAGTCCGCGGACGATGCCGCGCACCGCCGGGGCGGGCCGGGGCTCTTTCAGGTGTCCGACAATTCGATCAGCCGCCGGCCGATCTGGCCGAGCGGCATGACTTCCCGCACCGCACCCACCGAGATGGCTTGCCTTGGCATGCCGAACACGACGCAGCTGGGTTCGTCCTGGGCAATGGTGTAGGCGCCGGCGTTGCTCAACTCGAGCATCGCCTCCGCGCCATCCGCGCCCATGCCGGTCAGAATGACCCCGATCGCGCGCCCGAGCGCCGCTTGCGCGACGGTGCGGAACAGCGGGTCCACCGATGGCCGGTGCCGGTTGACCGGGGGGTCGTCGGTCACCCGCAGTGAATAGGCGCAGGCCCGACGCACCAAGGTCAGGTGCCGGCCGCCGGGCGCGACATAGGCCACGCCGTTGAGGGC
>DATMBW010000395.1:0-4386 GCA_035559095.1 Ramlibacter sp. | reverse complement strand
AAGCGCTGGAGCGCCTGAACAATGCCCAGGCCCGGGAGGCCAACCTCGAAAACGCGCGCCGCAGCCATGAAATCGAGGCCATCCGCGCGCAGCAGCGCGAAGCCGCCGTGGCACGCGACCTGTCAGGCGAACAACTGGCGCAGCAGCAAAGGCTTTACGGCGCCAAGTTCGTTTCGCAGGCAACGGTCGACGCGGCGCGCGCCGCCTACCAGCGCGACGTGGCGCGTGTGGCCGAAATCACCGCACAGCTCCAGGCGGCGCAGCAGTCGATCGGGCGCGACAAGGAAATCGCCGCGGCGCGCGCGGATGTCGAAGCCCAGCGCGCCGTGCTGGCGCAATCGGATTGGCGCCTGGCGCAGCGCGCGGTGCAGGCGCCGGCAAGCGCGCTGGTGCAGGACACTTTTTACTCCGAAGGCGAATGGGTACAGGCCGGTGCGCCCGTGGTGAGCCTGTTGCCGCCGGCAGCGGTCAAGTTGCGCTTCTTCGTGCCGGAAACGGCGCTGCCGCGCATGACGCCGGGCGCGGCGGTGCAGGCGAGCTGCGACGGCTGTCCCGCACCGATCGGCGCTCGCATCACCTTCGTGTCGCGGCAGGCCGAGTACACGCCGCCCATCATCTACAGCCGCGAGCAGCGATCGCGCCTGGTCTTCATGGTCGAGGCCCGGCCGCAGGCCACGGACGCCGCGCGGCTGAAGCCCGGACAGCCGGTGGACGTCAGCCTCCAGTAGGCCATGCAAGCGGGCGATCTGGTCATCGACGTGCGAGGATTGAACAAGCACTTCGGGCCCAAGCACGTGGTACGCGACCTGTCGCTGCAGGTGCGGCGCGGCGAAATCTACGGCTTCCTCGGTCCCAATGGCAGCGGCAAGACCACGTCGATCCGCATGCTCTGCGGACTGCTCACGCCCGACTCGGGCAGCGGCACCTGCCTGGGCCACGACGTGATCCGGGATACCCGGGCCATCAAGCGCGAGGTGGGCTACATGACGCAGCGCTTCTCGCTGTGGGAAGACCTCACCATCCGCGAGAACCTGGATTTCGTCGCGCGCATGTACGGCATGGAACGCCGCGCTTGGGCGGTGGATCAGGCGATCGACAAACTGGGCCTGGCGCAACGGCAGCAGCAGCTCGCGGGCAACCTGTCCGGCGGCTGGAAGCAGCGGCTCTCGCTGGCCGCATGCCTTTTGCACCAGCCGTTGCTGCTGCTGCTCGACGAGCCCACCGCCGGGGTCGATCCGAAAGCCAGGCGTGATTTCTGGGACGAGATCCACGAGCTGGCAGGCGCGGGCATCACCGTCCTGGTTTCGACGCACTACATGGACGAAGCCGAGCGCTGCCACCGGCTGGCTTACCTGGCTGAAGGACGCTTGCTTGCCGCCGGCACGGCGGCCGAGGTCGTGGCCGCCCAGCGCCTGAGCGGGTACAACGTGAGCGGGCAGGACGTCCAGGCCCTGGCCGCGCGCCTGCGCGGCGAGCCCGGCGTGAGCCAGGTCACCGCTTTCGGCACGACGCTGCACGTGATCGGCCGCGACGCCGGCGCCCTCGCCGCTACGGCGGAGCGGATCGAGGCGCAAGGGCAGACACGCTGGGAGCGCATCGAGCCGGGCCTGGAGGACGTCTTCATCAGCCTGATGCAAGAGGCGAACGGGACGACGCCATGAAGATCCCCGCCATGTCCTGGTCGCGCTGGACGGCCATCATCGTCAAGGAATTCATCCAGTTGCGGCGCGACCGGCTGACCTTCGGCATGGTGGTGGGGATTCCCATCCTGCAGCTCATCCTGTTCGGTTTCGCCATCAATGCGGACCCCAGGCAACTGCCCACCGCCGTGCTGGACGCCGATCACAGCCAATACGCGCGCAGCATCGTGCAAGGCCTGCGCAATAGCGGCTACTTCCGCATCGATCGCGAGGTGGCCACGCAGGCGCAAGCCGAGGCCCTGATTACCCAGGGCGACGTGCAGTTCGTGGTGACGATCCCGGCCCAGTTCGCGCGCAGCCTGGTGCGCGGCGACAGGCCCGTGCTGCTGGTCGAAGCCGATGCGACCGACCCCAGCGCCACCGGCAATGCCATCGCCGCACTCCAGGGCGTGGTGCGCACGTCGCTTTCGCATGACCTGGCGGGTCCCCTGGCGCGGCTCAACCCCGCGGCCGACCCGGTGGATGTGCGCGTGCACCGCCGCTACAACCCCGAGGGAGTGACGGCCTACAACATCGTGCCGGGGCTGCTGGGCGTCATCCTCACCATGACGATGATCCTGATGACCGGGCTGGCCATGACGCGCGAGCGCGAGCGCGGCACTTTCGAGAACCTGCTGGCCACGCCGGCGCTGCCGATCGAGGTGATGACCGGCAAGGTCGTTCCGTACATCCTCATCGGGCTGGTGCAGGTGACGCTGTTGCTGCTGGCGGCGTGGCTGTTGTTCGATGTGCCGCTGGCGGGCAGCGTCGCGCTGCTCTATCTCGCGGTCCTCGTGTTCATCGCGGCGAACCTGGCACTGGGCATCACCTTTTCATCGATCGCGCGCAACCAGTTGCAGGCCATGCAGATGACGTTCTTCTTCTTCCTGCCCTCGATCCTGCTGTCGGGCTTCATGTTCCCATTTCGCGGCATGCCGGTCTGGGCCCAGTGGATCGGCAACGTGCTGCCGCTGACGCACTTCCTGCGGCTGGTCCGCGGCATCATGCTCAAGGGCAGCGGCCTGGTCGAACTGTGGCCCGACGTCTGGCCGATCCTGGCCTTCATGGCCGCCGCCATCGCGCTGGGCCTGGCGGTGTATCGCAGGACGCTGGACTAAATCCTTGGCTACATCGCGCGATAGAAGACGTAGTCGGCCTGGTACTTGATCGCCCTGGTCTGGCCGACATTGATCCATTCGCAGGGCGCATCGGGTGCCACGCCGCCCTGGACGTTGACGCGCTGGATGAAAGTGGTGCCGGTCATCGCGCCCTGGCTGCCCGTGGCGGGGTTCGCCTTCACAAGTTGAAGAGGCAGGTTGCCGGCGCCCCCGGGTGCGGTGGCGACCTCGTTGCCGGTCACCCGCGAACCGGCCCAGTAATCCCAGGTGGCGGGCGTGCCGAAATAGCGGCCCACCTGCGTGCCCCCGCCGTCCATCAGCTTCGTGTCCGGCGCCACGAAGACCCAGCCATGGCGGCCGGTGGCCGAGCCCAGATGCCGGCACTGGTAGGTCATTTCGCCATTGCCTGCCAGAACGATCGATACCTTGTTGCCGGCTGGCACCCGCACCGCGGCGGGCAAGCCGCTCTGGTCGAACGGCTTGGAAATCGGATTGGCCGCGCATGCGGCCAGCAGCAATAAAGGGGCGAGCCCGGCAGCGCCGAGTTTCATGAAGACTCCTTGATCGTCGGTGAAACGGTAGAAACCGCCGGGCGTTCGCCCATGCGGAAAGCCGGCCCGCATTATCCCCAATCGGACGGGCCGGTTGGCCGGGCCGCCCAAAACGGCGGCGGGAGCCTGCCTCGCTAAGGCTGCACGATTACCATCCAGGAGACGCCGAAGCGATCCGCCACCATCCCGAAGCATGGCGAATAGAAAGTCTTGCCCAGCGGCATCTGGACCTGCCCGCCGTCGGCGAGCGCGTTGAACCACTGCCGGGCCCTGGCTTCGTCCGGCGCCTCGATGGAAAGCGAAAAGCCCTTGAAATCGGGCTTGCTGCCTGGCATGCCGTCCGACGCCATCAGCTGCGTCTCGCCGATGCGGAAGCTCGTATGCATCACGTTGTTCTCCGAGCCCGGCGGGCACATGCCCGGCGGATGCGGTTCGGGGCTGTCCTTCATCCGCATCAGCATGCCCACCTCCGCGCCCAGCGCACGGCGATAGAACTCGAGTGCTTCCTCGCAGCGGCCGTTGAAGAACAGGTAGGGTTCGACTTTCATGGCATCTCCTTTCGATGTGGGGTGGCGGCCAGAGATACTGGCTCCCCAGGTTGTTCAAGGGAAAATTGTGTACGCCGTCAGGGACGTTGCTTGTATCCAATCCCGGCCGCGCAGGCTCAGCCGCGCAGCCGGCATTGCCGGGCAAGCCCTTTGTTCGAGGGGGTTTAGTAACGCCTGCCGGCGCGGTACGCGGGCCAGGAGGTTGGAGCAATGCCGGACGCGACGGCCAGCACGGCATTCAACTCATCAGCCTCGCGCCGAATTCATCATCAACTGCCGTCGGATCAGCCTTACGTCGGCCGGCATGCCGGTGCGCCTGGAATGCTCGCCCGCCATGCGGTCCCACGCCGCGCGCATCGCCGGCAGCGCGTCCTCCAGGCTCAGCCGCGAGTCGCCCTTGATACGTGCCCAGTTGGAACACAGCCACGGCTGCGCGTCCTCGAAAGCGCCGCCATACTGCGCATAACCGCTGTAGCCGACGCAGTAGGCC
>DATMBW010000394.1:0-8646 GCA_035559095.1 Ramlibacter sp. | reverse complement strand
TTCATCTCGGTGTAGGCATGGACGTATTCGTAGGCCTGCACACCCACGAAGCTGGCGCCCAGCAGCACCGTGAGCCACATGAAGGCAATCGTGCGGCCCCGATGGTTTTGGCGCAGCGCGTGGTGGGCGATCGTCACCGTGACCCCGGACGACAGCAGCAGCGCGGTGTTGATCGTCGGCAGCCAGAATGGCGACATCACCTGGAACGGCTCGACGATGCCCGCCGGCGATGCGGTGCTGCCGGGCGCGCGCGTGGGCCAGACGGCCTTGAAGTCGGGCCACAGCAGCGCGTTGTCGAGGCCGCCGAGCTCGGGAACCGAATGCCCGCGCAGCCACCACAGGGCGGTGAAGAAAGCGCCGAAGAACATCACCTCGGAGAAAATGAACCAGCTCATGCTCCAGCGGAACGAAAGATCGACCTTGTGGCCGTAGCTGCCCTCCTCGCTCTCACGGATGGCGTCGCGGAACCACTGGAACAGCACGCCGAACAGCCAGGCGAGGCCGAAGAACAGGGCGTACCGCCCCCAGTCGGCGCCGTTGATCCATTGGACCGCGCCGAAAAATATCCAGAACAGCCCGAACGCCGCCAACACCGGATGGCGCGAAGGCTGGGGTACGAAGTAATAGGGCGTGGTGCCCGGTGCGCTTGTACTCATCTGAACTCCTGATTCCGGAATGCTCATTGCTCGTGTACGGATTACTTCGTGACCCAATGGACCAAAAGCACCAGGCCGCCGACAAAAACCGCTACGCCCACGAGGGCGCCGGCGACGACGTGGAGCGGGTTGAGCTTGCGCAGGTCGTCCTGGTAATCGCTGTTCCTGCGAATGCCGATGAACGACCACGCCACGGTCTTGATCGCGTGCAACACGCCCATGGTCATATCGGCGCGGGCGGCGTCTTGCCGCCGACCTCGAAAAACGTATAGGACAAGGTGATCGTCGTCACGTCCTTCGACAGCCTGGGGTCGATGACGAACGCCACCGGCCACTGCCTTTTCTCGCCCGGCTCCAGGACGTGCTGCTTGAAGCAGAAGCATTCCATCTTGTTGAAATGCGCCGCGGCCTGACGCGGCGCATAGCTGGGAATGGCCTGCGCCGCCATGCGCCGGTTCTGCACGTTCCGGAATTCGTACATCACGGTGGCCAGCTGCCCCGGATGAACCTGCAATGAACGCTGGGCCGGCTTGAACTCCCAGGGGCCGCGCGAATTGGCATCGAACTCCACGGTGATCGTGCGGCTCGTGTCCACCTGTGAATTGTCCGGCACCCTGACGTCGCGGCCCGCGGCGCCGCCCCCCGGCACCTGCCGCTCGGACAGCGACAGGATGTTGATGCCGGTCAGCTCGCAGATGTGCTTGTAGATGGGAATCAGCGCGTAGCCGAAAGCGAACATGCCGAGCGCGACCACGGCCAGCTTGACCAGCATCTTGACGTTTTCACCGCGGACGCTCATGGCCGGTTCAATGCGACAGCAGCACCATCTTGGCGACAAAGCCGATCAGGAACACGGCGGCAATGGACGCCAGCACCAGAGCCATGCGCAGATTGCTCTTCTTTTGTTCGGGGGTCATGCGCATGGTCAGCGGAAGCTGCCGTCGGGCTGCTCTTGCGGGGGCGGCATGTGCAGGCCCGGCGCGTGCAGACCCGCGTGCGGCACGGGATGCACGCGCGCGTCCAGCACCCTGGTGGCCGTCGCGTCCAGCCGCGGCGGGATTTCGAAGGTGTGGAAAGGAGCCGGCGAAGGCACTTCCCACTCCAGGCCCTCGGCCCCCTTGCCGTCGGCATCGTTCCAGGGGCGTTGCGGGGCGGGCTCGCCCTTGCGGCGCATCACGGGCAGCGCGATCCAGAAGAAGAAGTACACCTGCGCCAGGCCGAAGGCGAAGCCGCCGACCGAAGCCAGGGCGTTGAAGTCCGCGAACTGCATCGGGTAGTCGGCATAGCGGCGCGGCATGCCGGCCAGGCCCAGGAAGTGCATCGGGAAGAAGGTGATGTTGAACGCGATCAAAGACCACCAGAAGTGGATCTTGCCGCTCTTTTCGTTGTACATGACGCCGGTCCACTTGGGCGCCCAGTAGTAGAAGCCGGCGAACATCGCGTACAGCGAACCGGCCACAAGCACGTAGTGGAAATGGGCCACCACGTAGTAAGTGTCCTGCAGCAACAGGTCGATCGGCGCCATCGCGACGATCAGGCCGGTGAAGCCGCCCATGGTGAACACGAAGATGAACCCGACGGCGAACAGCATCGGCGTCTCGAAGGTCATCGAGCCTTGCCACATGGTGGCGATCCAGTTGAAAATCTTCACCGCCGTCGGCACCGCGATCAACATGGTGGCGTACATGAAGAACAGCTGCCCCGTCACCGGCATGCCGGTGGTGAACATGTGGTGCGCCCAGACGATGAACGACAGGATCGCGATCGAGCTGGTGGCGTACACCATGGAGGCATACCCGAACAGGCGCTTGCGGGCGAACGCCGGAACCACCTGGCTGATGATGCCGAAGGCCGGCAGGATCATGATGTAGACCTCGGGGTGGCCGAAGAACCAGAAGATGTGCTGGAACATCACCGGGTCGCCGCCGCCGGCGGGGTTGAAGAACGTGGTGCCGAAGTGGCGGTCCGTCAGCGTCATCGTGATCGCGCCGGCCAGCACGGGCATCACCGCGATCAGCAGGTAGGCCGTGATGAGCCAGGTCCAGCAGAACATCGGCATCCTCATCAACGCCATGCCGGGGGCGCGCATGTTGAGAATGGTGACGATGATGTTGATCGAGCCCATGATCGACGAGGCGCCCATCATGTGCAGGGCGAAGATGCCGGCGTCCATCGACGGGCCCATCTGGAGCGTCAGCGGGGCGTAGAAGGTCCATCCGGCGGCGGGAGCGCCGCCGGGCATGAAGAACGAGCCCGCCACCAGGATACCGGCCGGAACCAGCAGCCAGAAGCTGAAGTTGTTCATGCGCGCGAAGGCCATGTCGGCTGCGCCGATCTGCAGCGGGATCATCCAGTTCGCGAAGCCCACGAACGCCGGCATGATGGCGCCGAACACCATGATCACGCCGTGCATCGTGGTCAGCTGGTTGAACAGCTCCGGGTTGACGACCTGCAGGCCGGGCTGGAACAGTTCGGCGCGGATCAGCAGGGCCAGCACGCCGCCGAACATCAGCATGAAGAAAGCGAACAGCAGGTAGAGCGTGCCGATGTCCTTGTGATTGGTGGCGAACACCCAGCGCCGCCACCCGTGCGGGTGCGCGTGGTGCTCGTCGTGGGCGGGATGGTCGAGAACGGCGCTCATCTTGTTTCCTTCTCTCTTTTTCTTCTCGCTGCGGGCTTACTTGCCGCGCTGGGCCAGGACTTCGGCGGGCTGCACGACCTGGCCGGTCTTGTTGGACCAGTTGTTCTTGGTGAAACTGATCACCGCGGCCAGGTCGGTGTCCGACAGCTGTTTCCAGGGCGGCATCGCGCCGCGGCCATTCAGGACCACGTGGATCTGCTTGGCTTTGTCGGCGTCCAGCACCAGCGGCGCGCCGTCCAGCGGCTTGATCGGCCCGGCACCCTTGCCGCTGGCCTGGTGGCAGGCGGCGCAGTTGGCCGCGTAAACCTTCTCGCCGCGCTTGACGATTTCATCCAGCGCCCAGACCTTGGCCGGATCGTCCTGCCGTGCGGCCATCTTTTTCCTCTCACCGTCGACCCAGGCGCTGTACTCCTGCGCCGACACCACCTTCACGTGGATCGGCATGTAGGCGTGCTCCTTGCCGCACAGCTCGTAGCACTGGCCGTAGAAGTCGCCGGTTTTCTCGCTGCGGAACCAGGTATCGCGAACGAAGCCGGGAATCGCGTCCTGCTTGACGCCAAACGCCGGCACGCCCCAGGCATGGATGACGTCGTTGGCGGTGGTGATGATGCGCACCTTCTTGTGGACCGGCACGACCAGGGGGTTGTCGACTTTGAGCAGATAGTCGTCGGGCACCTGGCCCGCGGCACCGTCATTGGAAATTTCCCGGTGCTGGCCGTCCAGCGCGGACAGCAGGGAAACGCCTTCACCTTCGCCCTTGAGGTAGTCGTACCCCCACTTCCACTGGTAGCCGGTCGCCTTGATCGTCAGGTCGGCGTTGCTGGTGTCCTTCTGGGCCACGACCACCTTGGTTGCCGGCAGCGCCATGCCGATGACGATGAGGAAGGGGATGACGGTCCAGATGATCTCCACCGTGACGGACTCGTGAAAATTGGCGGCCTTGTGGCCGACCGATTTGCGATGCTTCCAGATCGAATAGAACATCACGCTGAACACAGCGATGAAGATCACCGTGCATGTGATGAGCATGAACCAGTGCAGCCAGGCCTGCTCCGCGGCAATGCGCGTGACAGCGGGATGAAGATTGAGCTGGCGCACGGCAGGCCCGCCGGGCAGGTCGTTGACCGCATGCGCTGCCGGGCTGAAGGCGCCCGCAGCGAGCAGCAGCCAAGCCAACTTGTTGGAAATGTTTTTCATTGTTTTCACCAGCTTAGCCTCGAATCTAGTTGCCGCCATCCCTTTGCAACGTCTGCGGCGGTTCACGCAGCGCCTTCCGGATTTCCTGCGCCAGCACCGGCCTGAGCTCAGGTCGCAGATAACGTCCCACGTTCACCCGCCGGCCCCGCGCCGACAGCTCGACCAGCGAACGGTCGTTCACGCCGGGCTCGACGCGAACCCAGTCGCGGTCGAACTCGGCCCGCTGAAGGTGGCCCGCGCTCTCCAGCTCGACCACCAGTTGCCGGCCCTCCAGCGAAATCGTCTCGCCATCGGTCGCATGCCGCGCATACGCCAGGAAGGCCGCACCGACCGCCGCCAGCTCGAGCGCGGCAAACGGAAGGACCAGCACGGCCCCCTGATACCAGAAAAAGACACCAATCCCCAGCGACAAGATGCACAGCGAGCCATAGAGCCAGCCCAATTGGACCGGCGTGACCGAACAGTTGCGCTTCAAGAACCAGCGGATGGCCTGACCCTGGACACTGGCGAATCGAAATACCGGGTTCGACACGGTGACGCCCGAAAATGAACCGGGGATTGTAACGCGGCTTCTTCCTGCCACATCTGGGCCGGCGCTGCATTGATCTGGCACAAACTCAAAGCACGGGCCGGTCCCGGCCGGACTTGCCGCCGTGCAGCATGGCCCGCATGTCATCGAGCGACACCTCGCTTTGTTCGCTCATCCGCAACCTGGGTTTCGGCTTGACTGCATGGCCGTAGATCACCTCGAATGTCAGGGCCAGGCGGCCATCCGGCTGGCGCAGCGAACGCCCCAGCTCGTCCAGCAGCCGCTGCTTCCAGCGCGCGCCCCGCAGCGCCGCGAAGCGCCTGGGGTTCAGATTGGCGCCCAGCTCTCTCAATTCATCGAGCATGCGCTGCGGCGTCTCCCAGGTCAGCGTGATGCGCTCCATGTCCATCACCGGCTCGGCAAAGCCCGCGTGCACCAGCATATCGCCCCAATCGTGCATGTCGGTGAAGTCGTGTGCCGGCGGCGGCCAGCCCAGTGCGCGATAGGCGGCGCGCAATTCGAGCAAGGTGTCCGGGCCCAGGCAGGAAAACATCAGGAAGCCGTCCACGGCAAGTGCGCTGTGCCATTGGGCCATCAGCGTCTGGGGCTGCGCCGTCATGTGCAGGACCATGTTGGCCCACAGCATCTGGACCGCCCCCGCCGGGACAGGGCCGTGGCGCAAGGCCGGCGCGGTCCAGCGCCGCCACCAGGGCCTGGCCAGATGGTCATGCGCCAGCCGCGCTCGATGCGGCCCGGGTTCGATCACGAAGCACTCGGCACCCGGGTAACGGCGCTCGAGCAACGCATGGGCGGCCAGGCCCCCGCGCACCGGCTCCCAGTCGGCCCAGGCCTGGGGCCGCAGGCGAATCCACTGCAGCCGCTCCTCCATGCGCCTGGCCACTTCCTCGTGCAGCCAGGGCGAGCGCGCAGGCGCACCCCGTTCCCAACAAGCTGCGGCAACGGGGTCGATGGTGGGCGGGCGTTCGTCGGTCATGCGCGAGGGTGTGAGCGAGTATATTGATCCGATGCTTGACCGTTTGATGCAAGGGTTTGCGGCCACCCTGCCCGGCCAGTGCGCGGTATGCCATGCCTGGCCGGCCCAACCGGTTTGCGAGGCCTGCGTGGCACGATTTGCGCAGCCCCACGCGCGCTGCCGGCGCTGCGCGCTGCCCGTTCCGTCCGGCGTCGCCGATTGCGGGCAGTGCCTGGGCGCGCCGCCGCATCTGGACGAGTGCCACGCCGCGGTTTCATACGAGTTCCCCTGGTCGGCGCTGATCGCGCAGTACAAGTTCAATGGGCAGGCGGGATGGGCGCGCAGCTTCGCCACGCTGATGCGCAGCACGCCGTGGGTCGAGCCGGCGCTGGACCAGGCAGACCTGGTGCTGCCGATGCCGTTGTCGCGCCAGCGGCTGGCCGAGCGGGGGTTCAACCAGGCATTGTTGCTGGCGCGCGCCCTTGCCCCCGGGAAGACCGAGGCGCACTTGCTGCTGCGGATCCGGCACACCGCAGCGCAAACGGCGCTTGACCGCGACGATCGCCTGGGCAACGTGAAAGGTGCTTTCGCCGTCGATCCACAGATGGACTCGAAGCTGCGCGGGCGGCGCGTGGTGCTCGTCGACGACGTGATGACCAGCGGGGCCTCCCTGTTCACGGCGGCGCAGGCGTTGCGACAGGCCGGCGCCGCATGGATCACGGGGCTGGTGCTGGCGCGAACCGGCCGCTGAGGGCGAATGACGGATCGGGCTTTCCGCATTTGTCATCGATCATTCGTCATTCCCAATGTTCCACATCGTCCTGGTCGAGCCCGAAATCCCGCCCAACACCGGCAACGTGATCCGGCTGGCCGCCAACACCGGCTGCACGCTGCACCTGATCGAGCCTCTGGGCTTTTCGATGGACGACAAGCACCTGCGGCGCGCCGGGCTGGATTACCACGAATACGCCGATGTGCGCCGCCACGCCGGTTGGCAGCGCTTCCTGGACACCCAGCAACCCGAACCGCTGCGCCTGTTCGCCCTGACGACACATGGCACGCGGCTGGTGTACGAGACGGCATTTCGGCCCGGCGACTGGCTGGTCTTCGGCGCCGAAACGCGCGGCTTGGCCCCGGCCCTGCGTGATTCGGTGCCCCCAGGGCAGCGGCTGAAGCTGCCCATGCGGCCAGGCCAGCGCAGCCTGAATCTCTCCAACGCGGTCGCCGTCACCGTGTACGAGGCCTGGCGGCAAAACGGTTTCGGCTTGCGCTAGGACCTGCGGCACCGCAGGCCACCTCAGCTGTTTGGCCAGGCCCAATGGGGCAGGCCGCAACCGCGAAGGCCAGCGATGCCCAAGCCCATCCATTGAAAAAAGCTCGCAGGCGATGGCGATTCCGTCCGATTGCGCGGGCTTGTTCGCAGGCGTATAAGTCCGAACAGGTCTGTCCCGTGTCACGGCCGGTGACGAAAGGATGCTTCCATGAAGCAACGCATTTATTGGTTGTTGCCCGACCTGGCGAGCGCCAGGCGGGCCATGACTGAGCTGCTGGTGGCGGGCATCGAAACGCGGCATATCCACTTCGCCGGCCGCGACGGCCTTGACCTCGCCGGCTTGCACGCCGCCAACGTGCTGCAAACTTCCGACGTGATCCACGCAGCGCGAATGGGCCTGGTGGTCGGTGGCGCGACGGGCATCTGCACCGGTTTGCTGGTCGCCCTGTTTTTCCCGATCGCGGGCCCCGAGACGCAGTGGGAGGCGGCCGGGTTGCTGACGGTGCTGGGCGGCATCATCGGCGCCTGGTCCTCCAGCATGATCGGCATCTCGATCCCGAGCCCGGAATTCGAGCGCTACGAAAACGCCGTCGCCCAGGGGCAGATCCTGCTGATGGTCGACGTGTTGCGTGCGCGGGCGCAGTCAGTCACGTCATTGTTGCAGGCCGCGCATCCACAGGCGCATGACGAGGGGGCGCAGCGCCCCGGTGCGATTCCCGTAGCGGCCCTGCTGTCCTGCCGGTTCGACCGCACCGCACGCTAGCCATGGCGATCGCTATCGCATTGATCGTGCTGGCCCTCGGCTCGGTGCTGTTCCACTTCCTGAGTCCCTGGTACTTCACGCCGATCGCCTCCAACTGGGGCACCATCGATACCACCATCACGATCACCTTCTGGGTGACCGGCATCGTGTTCGTCGCCGTCAGCCTGTTCATGGCCTGGGCGGTGATCCGCTACAGGCACAGGCACGACAGCCGCGCGTCCTATCAGCCGGAGAACAAGAAACTCGAGTGGTGGCTCCTGGTCGGGACGGCCGGCGGCGTCGCCTCGATGCTGGCCCCCGGCCTGCTGGTCTGGGCCGATGTCATCCACGTCCCGAAGGACGCACAAGTCGTGGAAGTCGTCGCCCAGCAGTGGCACTGGACTTATCGGCTGCCCGGCAAGGATGGCAAGCTGGGCACGGTGCATTCCCGCTTCGTGAGCGATGCGAATCCGTTCGGAATGAATCCGGCCGATCCCAACGGACGCGATGACGTGCTGCTGGCGAGCCCCGAATTGCGCGTGCCACGGGGCCAGCCGGTCAAGCTGCTGCTTCGCTCCAAGGACGTGCTGCACAACTTCTCGGTGGCCCAGCTGCGCGTGAAGATGGACCTGGTG
>DATMBW010000393.1:0-5957 GCA_035559095.1 Ramlibacter sp. | reverse complement strand
GAAACACTCGCCGACACCGTCACATCCGTTCCGGTGCGCGCGCTGTCGGCGACACTGGACCTGCCCATTCCCGACGCGTCACCGGGCCTGGCCTTGCCGCCGCTGTGGCACTGGCTGTATTTCCTGCCCTTGTACCGCCAGAGTGAGCTCGGAGGGGACGGCCACGCGCGGCTCGGCGGTTTCCTGCCGCCCGTGCCGTTGCCGCGGCGCATGTGGGCCGGCGGCCGCCTGCGATGGTCCGAGGCCAACCCGTTGAAGGTGGGCGACGAGGTGCGCCGCGTTTCGCGCATCGAATCCGTCACGCACAAGGCCGGCCGCAGCGGCGACCTGGTGTTCGTGCTGGTCAAGCATCACGTGTACAACACCAACGGACTCGCGCTGACCGAAGAGCACGACATCGTTTACCGTGCCCCGGCCCGGCCGGATGACCCGCAGCCGGTTCCCATTGCCGCTGAACAGGGCGCCGCCTGGCAGCGCGAGGTCAAGCCCGATGACGTGTTGCTGTTCCGTTATTCCGCGCTGACGTTCAACGGCCATCGCATCCACTACGACCGGCGCTACGTGACCGGCGTCGAGGGCTACCCGGGCCTGGTCGTGCACGGGCCGCTGATTGCGACGTTGCTGGCCGACATGGTCCGCCGCCATGCGCCCGGCGCCTGCATGCGGAGTTTCGATTTCAAGGCCGTGCGTCCCCTCTTCGACCTGCACCCGTTTCGCGTCAACGCCCAACCGTCGGCTGACGGCAAGACCATCCGTCTTTGGGCCCAGGACCACGAGGGATGGCTGGCGATGGAGGCGAACGCGCAGCTGGCGTGAGCGCGCCCGCCGGGCGGCCGCGCCGAGAAACCCGAGGAAAGTGCCCATGCGCAAGAGCAGTCACTACCGGTACCAGGAGATCCGCGACGCCGTGCGCGCGCTTTGTGCCGGATTTCCGGGCGAATACCACCGCAGGATCGACGAGCAGCGCGCCTACCCCGAGGCGTTCGTCGACGCGTTGACAAAAGCCGGCTGGCTGGCGGCGCTGATCCCGGCGGAGTACGGCGGTTCGGGCCTGGGGCTGGCCGAAGCCTCCGTCATCATGGAAGAAATCAACCGCAGCGGCGGCAACGCCGGGGCGTGCCACGGCCAGATGTACAACATGGGCACGCTGCTGCGCCATGGCTCGCAGGCCCAGAAAGACCTCTACCTGCCCAGGATCGCCTCGGGGCAGTGGCGGCTGCAGGCCATGGGCGTGACCGAGCCCACGACCGGAACCGACACCACCAGGATCAAGACCACCGCTGTCAAGAAGGGCGACCGTTACGTGATCAACGGGCAGAAGGTCTGGATCTCGCGCGTGCAGCACTCCGACTGGATGATCCTGCTCGCGCGCACCACGCCCTTGGCGGAAGTGAAGAAAAAAACGGAGGGGATGTCCATCTTCATGGTGGACCTGCGCCGGGCCGAGAAGAGCGGCATGACCGTGCGGCCGATCCCCAACATGGTCAACCACGAGACCAACGAGCTGTTTTTCGAGAACCTCGAAATTCCGGAAGACAACCTGATCGGCCGGGAAGGCATGGGTTTCAGGTACATCCTGGATGGGCTCAATGCCGAGCGCACCCTGATTGCCGCCGAGTGCATCGGCGACGGTTACTGGTTCGTGGACCGCGTCACCAGGTACGCGAGCGAACGCGTCGTGTTCGGCCGCCCGATCGGCCAGAACCAGGGCGTCCAGTTCCCGATCGCCGAGAGCTACATCGAGATCGAAGCCGCCAACCTCATGCGCTTCGAGGCCTGCCGCCTGTTCGACGCCAACCAGCCTTGCGGGGCCGAAGCCAACATGGCCAAGTACCTGGCGGCCAAAGCGTCGTGGGAGGCCGCCAACGCTTGCATCCAGTTCCATGGCGGCTTTGGGTTTGCCAGCGAATACGATGTCGAGCGCAAGTTCCGCGAAACGCGCCTGTACCAGGTAGCGCCCATCTCCACCAATCTGATCCTGAGCTACGTGGCGGAACACCTGCTCGGGCTTCCGCGCTCGTTCTGAGGACTCGATGGCACCACACCCCCCAAGGCCGCTGGACGGCATCACCGTCGTGTCACTCGAACATGCTATTGCCGCGCCGTTTTGCACCCGCCAGCTCGCCGACCTCGGCGCGCGAGTGATCAAGGTCGAACGCCCGGGCACCGGCGACTTCGCCCGTGACTATGACGCGAGGGTGAAGGGCCTCGCTTCACATTTCGTGTGGACGAACCGGTCGAAGGAAAGCCTGGCGCTCGACCTCAAGCGGCCCGGCGCACTTGACGTGCTCGGGCAGCTGCTCGCACGGGCCGACGTGCTGGTCCAAAATCTCGCGCCGGGCGCCGCGGCGCGCATGGGGCTGAGCCACGAAGCGCTGGGCCGGGCCAACCCCCGCCTGATCGTCTGCGACATCTCCGGCTATGGCGGCGACGGCCCCTACCGCGACAGGAAAGCGTATGACCTGCTGATTCAAAGCGAAGCCGGTTTCCTTTCGGTCACGGGCTCACCGGAGTCGCCGAGCAAGGCTGGCATCTCGGTCGCCGATATCGCCGCTGCCATGTACGCCTACAGCGGCATCCTGTCGGCGCTGCTGCTGCGCGGCAAGACCGGGCACGGCAGTCACATCGATGTTTCCATGCTCGAATCGCTCGCCGAGTGGATGAGCTTCCCGATGTACTACGCGTTCGACGGCGCGGCGGCGCCGCCGCGCGCCGGCGCGTCCCACGCAAGCATCTATCCGTACGGGCCGTTCGACGCGACGGCGGCACCGTTATGCTCGGCCTGCAGAACGAGCGGGAATGGAAGGCTTTTTGCGAGTTGGTGCTGCGCGACGCCGGCCTCGCGACAGACCAGCGCTTCGACAGCAACGCCCGGCGCAACGAGCACCGCGGCGCGCTCCGGGCCATCATCATGAACGCGTTTTCAGCGCTCACCACGCAGGAGGTGGTGGCCCGTCTGGATCAGGCGCAGATCGCCAATGCCCGCATGAACGATATGGCCGGCCTGTGGGCGCATCCACAGCTGGCCGCGCGCGGGCGCTGGCGCCAGGTGGGTTCGGCGGCCGGCGAAATTCCTGCGATGCTGCCGCCGGGGCGCATCGACGATTTCGATTACCGGATGGATCCGGTCCCTGTGGTAGGACAGCACACCGAGGCCATCCTGCGCGAGCTGGGACTGGGCGACGCGCAGATTGCGGCGCTCAGGCAAAGTCGCGCAATATGAGGAATGCCGCGCGGGCCGCGGGCGCGGATCAGGAACGTATCACCGCCAACCGGCCGCTGCCGCCGCGGTTCAGCCGCTGTGGTGCCTCAGGTACTCGCGAATCTTCCTGGGCGTGATGCCCACCGCCGATACGGCTTGCTTCAAACGCGCCGGAGGGATGCGCATGGTCTTCGCCCATTCAAGCATTTCGATTTCGCGGCGGGCAGCGGCCTGTTCACTGGTTATCTGGGTGGTCGGAGTCGAAAGGACATCTTCGCTCAGCATGGATGCCTCCACAGTGAAGAGCAGCCATACTAGGAAATCCGCCGTACCTCGGCTGTAGGACAACTTCTCATCCGTGTGTCAGCCGGGCAGTAACTCAAGCAGGAGAGGACGATTGGCCGGAACGTTGCGGCGCCAGCTTGTTCAGGATGCCCGCGATCACGTCCGGCGCGACGGGCTTGACCAGGTGCTGGTCGAAACCCGCCATCTGCGTTTTTTGCCGATCGTCATCACGGCCCCAGCCTGTGACGGCGACCACTACCGTCTGGACACACCATGGCTGGGCGCGCATTCGCCGGCAGGCCTCGTAGCCGTCCATCCGCGGCATTCCAAGGTCAAGCAAGACCAGGTCCGGATGAAACTCGCTCGCCACATCGAGGGCTTCCACGCCGTCGAAGCCGGTCCGCACGTCATGACCGAGCAGCTGCACCAGCATGCTCAGGCTGTTCGCCGCGTCGTGATTGTCGTCCACCACCAGAACTTTCATGGATTGCTGCTTGTATTGGACCGCGCCGGCGCGCGCCCGCCCGCGACGGGCAGCCTGACGATGAATTCACTGCCCTGGCCCGGCCCCGCGCTGCGCGCGTAAACCTTTCCGCCATGCAAGTCCACCATGGTGCGCACCAGGGACAATCCGATACCCAGCCCTCCTTGCCGCCGGTCTAAACGCGGACCGACCTGCACGAACAACTCGAAGATGCTGTCCAGGTCCTCGGCGCAAATGCCGATGCCGCTGTCCTTGACGGACAACTGCAGTTCGGCTCCGTCGGATTCGACACTCAGGTGGATTCGGCCGCCCGGTGTCGAGTAATAGGCCGCGTTGTTCAGGAGGTTCGAGGCGATTTGCGCCAGCCGGATCGGGTCGGCGTCGATCATCACGGGCTGGGACGGCAACGACACCGACATGCGGTGGCGCAACGAATCGATCAGCGGCTTGCTTGCTTCGATGGCCGCCTGCACGGCCTGGGCCACATCGATCCTTTCCTTGCGCAGCTCGATCATCCCGTTGGCAATCCGGCTGACGTCCAGCAGGTCGTCGAGCAGCCGGGCCATGTGCGCGAGCTGCCGTTCCATCATGACCAGGAGCTGGCTGGACGGCCCGGTATCCGCAGCCGACATGCGCAGGATCTCCACGCCGTTGCGGATCGGCGCCAGCGGATTGCGCAGCTCGTGCGCGAGCAGCGCCAGGAACTGGTCCTTGCGAAGATCGGCTTCCCGCAGCGCTTCCTCGCTCAGCTTGCGGGCCGTGATGTCGTTCAGAAGAATGGCCACCTGCCGGTCTTCTGGCGCGCCATAGCGGAACGCGTACGCGCTGAACCAGCGTTGCAGCTGCTCCGACCGGCTCTCGAAGCGGGAAGGTTCGCCGGTCAATGCGATGTTCCCGTAGATCTCGAACCACTGGTCCTCGATGTCGGGGGCGAGCTCGCGCATCCGTTTGCCCTGCACCTGGAACATTCCGACCTGCTTCTCGAAAGACGGATTGGTCTCGATGAAGAGGTAGTCGATGGCCTTGCCGCTGTCGTCGAAGATCATCTGGACGATGCAGAAGCCCTCGTCGATCGAATTGAACAGGGTGCGGTAGCGCTCCTCGCTCTGCCGCAATCCCCGAATGCGTTTGCGCTCGGCCAGGAGGTTCTGCACGCGCACGAGCAGCTCTTCGACCGAGAAGGGCTTCTCCAGCTGATCCTGGATGCCCTGGCGCAGCAGCTGCACGCGCAACGCTTCGTCCGCCTTGCCGGTCAGCACGAGGACCGGGATGTCCTCCAGCGCGCGGTGGCGGCGCAGCTCGTTCACCAGGGTGTCGCCGCCGGTGCCCGGCATCAGCAAGTCCGAAATGATCAGGTCGGGCCTGTCCGGCGCAAGGGCCTTGCGCAGCCCTTCGCGTCCATCGTAGGCGCGGCTGACCCAGTATTGGCGTCCGAGGGCCCCGGCGAGAAATGCATTCATGCCGGGCTGGTCCTCGACAATGAGGATATGGGGCGCCGCGACGTCCGCTGGGACGGGCACCCCTCCCGAATGGACAGCGCCCCGCGCCGTTTCGTCGTTTGGCATTATGTTGATTTGCCCGTCCCGCGTGGCTGCTGCCAAGAGGTATTGCGCGGAGCCGTCGGGTTGGAGGATGGGCGAACTGGACACGATCCCTCTCATTCCTGGGCTCCGCTGCCGAGCCTCGTTTCAAGGCGCGTGGCCGGCAATTATGGTGGAGCTGCTGTCGCCTTCCTTGATTCATTCTAGCGCCAGCTTGCTCGGCCATGCAATAGTTTCAAGCCGCTCAGCGCCGGGCTCTGCCGCATCGCGAACCCGAACTGAAGAGCTCACGCATGAGCTGCCCGCTCGAGTCGCTCATGCGTCGGCATCCGGTCGGGCATGGCGGCGAATTGCGCACCAGCGCCGCGACCGTCGCTTGCAAGCCGGCGGCACAATCGGCCTCAGGCCGGTACACGAATGAAACGCAGACTATTGTTGAGCGCCG
>DATMBW010000392.1:0-18060 GCA_035559095.1 Ramlibacter sp. | reverse complement strand
GCCCGCCGACGACTACGTCCACATGCGGATGCAGCTGATGATCGAGGCGTTGGCCCAAGCCATCGAGAAGGCGGGAAGCCTCGATGCGTCCGCGGTCGCGAACTCGCTGGAGAAGGCCAGCGTCAGCCTGCACGGGCAAAGCGGCACGATGCGCGCACTGGACCACCAGTTCCAGCAGCAGCTGGTCGTGGGTGTGATGGACCGGCAGGGCGCACCGGGTGTGAAGTTCGACGTGGAAGGCTCGGGCTACGGCTTTCGCGTGATCAAGACCATTGCGCCGGCCCAGGCGGAATTGCCCAGCAGCTGCAAAATGGTCCGTCCCGGGTAAATTCGGGACTGCGCCGTGTCTTGCTTGTCATCCCGGCGTGTCCCGGGATCCGTGGATCGCGGGGCGGGCCTGTCCCGAGCTTGTCGAAGTGGCCCGCAATGACAACTACCCAGCCCCTGGCCTCCAAGGGCATATGCCATGCGCCACGCCATCCAGAACCTCGAAGAGTCCAAGATCCGCGAAGTCGCCAACGCCGGCATCGGCCGCGACGACGTGCTGGCGTTCTGGTTCGGCGAGAGCGACGAGATCACGCCCGACTACATCCGCCAGGCCGCGATCGAATCGCTGCGCGGCGGGGAAACGTTCTACGCGCACAACCTGGGCCTGCCCGAGCTGCGCGAGGCCGTCTCGCGATACACCGGCGGCTTGCACGGCAAGGTCGGCGTCGACCGGATCGCCATTACTTCCGGGGGCGTCAATGCCCTGATGCTGGCGGTGCAGGCGCTGGTGGACGCCGGCGATGAGGTGGTGGCGGTCACGCCGGTGTGGCCCAACCTGACGGCCCAGCCGCTCATCATGGGCGCGAAGCTCAAGCGCGTATCGCTCCGGCCCGCCGCCGGCGCCTGGACGCTCGACACGCAGGCGCTGCTCGATGCGGTGACGGCCGACACCAGGCTCCTGATCGTCAACGCGCCCAACAATCCCACGGGCTGGACGCTCACCCGCGACGAGCAGCAGGCCATCCTGGACCATTGCCGCAAGACCGGCACCTGGATCCTGGCCGACGAGGTGTACGAGCGCCTCTATTTCGAACCCTCGCCCAACCGCTGCGCGCCCAGCTTCCTGGACATTGCCTCGCCCGATGACCGGCTCGTGGTGGTCCACAGCTTTTCCAAGAGCTTCCTGATGACGGGCTGGCGGCTGGGCTGGCTGGTCATGCCGGCGGCCATGACGCCGCACATGGGCAAGCTGGTGGAGTTCAACACCTCCTGCGCCAGCGTGTTCACCCAGCGCGCGGGTCTGGTTGCCCTGCACCGCGCGGATGAGGTGACGCCCCGGATCGTGGCGCACCTCAAGACATGCCGCGATACGCTGGTGCCGCTGCTGCAGGCCCTGCCGCAGGTCGAGCTTGCGCCCGCGAAAGGCGGGATGTACGCGTTCTTCAAGCTCGACGGTTTCGGCGATTCCCTGGCGCTGGCCAAGCGGCTGGTGGCCCAGGCCGGGCTGGGCCTGGCGCCCGGCAGTGCTTTCGCGCCCGAAGCTCAGGGCTGGCTGCGGTGGTGCTTCGCTTCGAAGGACGCCGCGCGGCTGGGGCAGGGGGTGGAGCGGCTCGACTCCTGGTTGCACTCAAATCATTGATCTGATCAGCCACTTTGGGAACGCGCAGCGTTGTCAAGGTGAATGGCATATAATTCCAAGGCTTTGCATCGTGCGAAGCGCACGTTGGGGCGCAGTTCCAGCCCCCAGCGCAAGTTAAAACACTCAAGGAAACCGAAATGACCGCTTTGAACAAGGCCGAAGTCGTGAAGGCCAACGCGCGCAGCGCCAACGACACGGGCAGCCCGGAAGTGCAAGTCGCGCTGCTCACGGCTCGCATCAACGAACTCACCCCGCACTTCAAGACGCACGCCAAGGACCACCATGGCCGGCGCGGCCTGCTGCGGATGGTGAATCGCCGCAAGAGCCTGCTGGCCTACCTGAAGGACAAGGATGCCGACCGTTACACGGCGCTGATCGGCAAACTGGGCCTGCGCAAGTAAGGCAGGAACAAGACACTCAAGGCGCCTGAGTTAGTTCACCGCTAGCTCAGGCGCTTTGTACTTCGGAGACGGCAAGACGAATACGCGCTGTGTCATTCCCAAGGGGCTAGGGTGGCCTAGCCCCTCGGGAATGGCATCGTGTTCGCCGCTGGCGTCTCTCCACCTCGACAGACAAGAGAGCACAACATGAGCATTTTCAACAAGGTCACCAAGAGCTTCCAGTGGGGCTCGCACACCGTCACGCTGGAAACCGGCGAGATCGCCCGCCAGGCCGGCGGCTCCGTCGTCGTCAACATCGACGACACCGTGGTGCTGGCGACGGTCGTCGCTTCGAAGGCCGCCAAGCCGGGCCAGGATTTCTTCCCGCTGACGGTCGACTACATCGAGAAGACCTATGCCGCGGGCAAGATTCCCGGCAGCTTCTTCAAGCGCGAAGCCAAGCCCAGCGAACATGAAACCCTGACCAGCCGCCTGATCGACCGCCCGATCCGCCCGCTGTTTCCGGAAGGCTTCTTCAACGAAGTGCACGTGGTCATCCACACGCTGTCGCTGAACCCGGAAGTCGATGCCGACATCGCCGCGATGATCGGCACCAGCGCGGCGCTGGCGATTTCCGGCATCCCGTTCGCCGGCCCCATCGGCGCCGCCCGCGTGGGCTACGTCAACGGCGAGTACGTGCTCAACCCCGGCCAGACGGCCCGCAAGATGTCCGACCTGGACCTGATCGTGGCCGGCACCGAATCGGCCGTGCTGATGGTGGAATCCGAGGCGCAGCAGCTGTCCGAGGAAGTGATGCTGGGCGCCGTGGTATTCGGCCACGACCAGGGCAAGATCGCGATCAACGCCATCCACGAACTCGTGCGCGACGCCGGCAAGCCGGTGTGGGACTGGCAGCCGCCGGCCAGGGACGAAGCCTTCATCGCCAAGGTCACGCACCTGGCCGAGGAGAAGCTGCGTGCGGCCTACCAGATCCGCAGCAAGCAGGCCCGCACGCAGGCCCTGCGCGAAGCGGGTGGCGCGGTGCAGGCCGATCTCACGGCCGAAGGCATCGAGTTCGACCCGGCCAAGCTCGACGCGCTCATGTTCGACATCGAGGCGAAGATCGTGCGCGGCCAGATCCTGGCCGGTGAGCCGCGCATCGACGGGCGCGACACGCGCACGGTACGCCCGATCGAAATCCGCGCGGGCGCCCTGCCGCGCACCCACGGCTCGGCCCTGTTCACGCGCGGGGAGACCCAGGCGCTGGTGGTGACCACGCTCGGCACCGAGCGCGACGCCCAGCGCATCGACGCGCTGATGGGCGAGTACGAAGACCGCTTCATGTTCCACTACAACATGCCCCCGTTCGCCACCGGCGAGGTGGGCCGGATGGGTTCGACCAAGCGCCGCGAAATCGGCCACGGCCGCCTGGCCAAGCGGGCGCTGATCGCCTGCCTGCCGACCAAGGACGAGTTCCCGTACACGATGCGCGTGGTGTCCGAAATCACCGAATCCAACGGCTCCTCGTCGATGGCCTCGGTGTGCGGCGGCTGCCTGTCACTGATGGACGCGGGCGTGCCGATGAAGGCCCACGTGGCGGGCATCGCCATGGGCCTGATCAAGGAAGGCAACCGCTTCGCGGTGCTGACCGACATCCTGGGCGACGAAGACCACCTGGGCGACATGGACTTCAAGGTCGCCGGCACCACCAACGGCATCACCGCGCTGCAGATGGACATCAAGATCCAGGGCATCACCCGAGAGATCATGCAGGTCGCCCTGGCCCAGGCCAAGGAAGCGCGCATGCACATCCTGGGCAAGATGCAGGAAACGATGGCCCAGGCCAAGACCGAGGTGAGCAATTTCGCGCCGCGCCTGTTCACGATGAAGATCAACCCCGAGAAGATCCGCGACGTGATCGGCAAGGGCGGCTCCGTGATCCGCGCGCTGACCGAGGAAACCGGCACCCAGATCGACATCGCGGAAGACGGCACCATCACGATCGCGTCCACCGATCCGGCCAAGGCCGAAGAGGCGAAGAAGCGCATCGAGCAGATCACCGCGGAAGTGGAAATCGGCAAGGTCTACGAAGGCCCGATCACCAAGCTGCTGGACTTCGGCGCGCTGGTGAACCTGCTGCCGGGCAAGGACGGCCTGCTGCACATCAGCCAGATCGCCCATGAGCGGGTGGAAAAGGTCACCGACTACCTGAGCGAGGGCCAGATCGTGCGCGTCAAGGTGCTCGAAACCGACGAGAAGGGCCGCGTCAAGCTGTCGATGAAGGCCTTGCTGGACCGCCCGGCCATGCCGCCGCGCGACGAGCAACCCCGGGGCGAGCGGCCGCCGCGAGGCGACCAGCAGCCGCGCGAGCAGCAGTTCCGCGAGCCGCGCGACCAGCAGTTCCGGGACCAGCGCGACCAACGCGACCAGCAGGGCCGCGAGCAGCAGCGTGACCAGCAGGCCCGCGACCAGCGCGAACCGCGCGAGCAGCGCGAGTTCCAACCGGCGCGCGAGCCGCAGCGCGAGGCCCCGCAGCAGGCACCGGTCGACTCGCAGGAGTGATGGCCGCTCGCTTGACATGGCATCGCCTGGTCCGCGGCATGGATGACGTTCGATTCATTCGTCATTGAGCCGCGCAGCGGAAAAGTCATTCGTTCATTCGTCATTTGTTGCGCATGAAAGCCGTTGAAATCAGCGCCTATGGCAAGCCCGACGTGTTGCGCCTGGGCGAGCGTCCCGCGCCCGTGCCCGCCGCGGGCGAGTTGCTGGTCCGCGTCGCGGCCAGCGGCGTCAACCGCCCGGACGTGCTGCAGCGCACCGGCAACTACCCGGTGCCGCCCGGAGCATCGGACATCCCGGGCCTGGAAGTCGCGGGCGAGATCGTCTCGGGCGACGCGCAGGCCCTGGCGCGCGGCGGCTTCAAGATCGGTGACCGCGTCTGCGCCCTGGTGGCCGGCGGCGGCTATGCGCAGTTGTGCGTGGCCCCGGTCGCCCAATGCCTGCCGGTGCCCAAGGGTCTCTCGGACATCGAGGCCGCTTCGCTGCCGGAAACGTTCTTCACGGTCTGGAGCAACGTGTTCGATCGAGCCGGGCTGCAAGCCGGCGAAACGCTCCTGGTCCAGGGCGGCACGAGCGGCATCGGCGTCACGGCCATCCAGATGGCCAAGGCGCTGGGCGCCAGGGTGATCGCGACGGCGGGCAGCGACCAGAAGTGCCAGGCCTGCCTGAAGCTCGGCGCCGACCATGCGATCAATTACAAGACGCAGGACTTCGCCGCCGAGGCCAGGCAGCTCACGGGCGGGGCCGGCGTCAACGTCATCCTGGACATGGTGGCGGGCGGTTACATCGCGCGCGAGGTCGAGTGCCTGGCCGAGGACGGCCGGCTCGCCATCATCGCCATCCAGGGCGGGGTCAAGAGCGAATTCAACGCCGGCCTGGTGCTGCGCAAGCGGCTTGCCATCATGGGCTCCACCCTGCGGCCCCGGCCGGTGGAATTCAAGGCGGCCATCGCCCGCTCGCTGAAGGCGACGGTCTGGCCGCTGCTGGAAAACGGCGCCGTCAAGCCCGTGATCCACAGCGTGTTTCCGGCCGCGCAGGCGGCCAGGGCGCATGAATTGATGGAATCCAACCAGCACATCGGCAAGATCGTGCTGACATGGGCGGAGGAAAAATGATGCCCCCACGCTCGCGGAGTCTGAAATGAAACGAAAACTGATCGCTGGCAACTGGAAGATGAATGGCAACGCCGCGGCCAACGAGGCCCTGGTGCGCGCGCTGATCGCGGGCATGGGCGACGCCGCATGCAACGTGGCGGTCTGCGTGCCGACCCCGTACCTGGCACAGGTGCAGGCGCTGCGCGCGGGTTCGCGGCTGGAGCTCGGCGCGCAGGATGTGTCCGAGCATGCGGAGGGCGCATACACGGGAGAAGTGTCCGCCGCCATGCTCAAGGAGTTCGGCGTGCGCTACGCGATCGTCGGCCACTCGGAGCGCCGCCAGTACCACGGCGAAACCGACGCCATCGTCGCCGACAAGACAAAGGCTGCGCTGGCGGCCGGCATCACGCCGATCGTCTGCGTCGGCGAAACGCTGGCCCAGCGCGAAGCGGGCCGCACGGTGGACATCGTCAAGCGGCAGATGGCCGCGGTGATCCACACCAACGGCCACTGCATCAGCGAGATCGCCGTGGCGTACGAACCGGTCTGGGCCATCGGCACGGGACGGACCGCCACACCCGAACAGGCCCAACATGTGCACGCCGTGCTGCGCGCGCAGCTCAAGGCGGCAACCGAGCATGCGGACCGCGTCCACATCCTCTACGGCGGCAGCATGAACGCCGGCAATGCCGGCGCGCTCCTGGCCCAGCTTGACATCGACGGGGGGCTGGTCGGCGGCGCGTCGCTCAAGGCCGCCGATTTCCTGCAGATCATCGCCGCCGCGCGTTAGGCGTGGGGCGTTACAAAAACTAGGAGTGAACCGGAATGACGAATGTATTGCTTACCGCCGTCCTGGCCGTGCAGATGCTCGCGGCGCTGGGCATGATCGGCTTGATCCTGATCCAGCACGGCAAGGGCGCGGACATGGGCGCGGCCTTCGGCAGCGGCAGCTCGGGCAGCCTGTTCGGCGCCAGCGGCAGCGCCAACTTCCTGTCGCGCACCACGGCTGTGCTTGCGGCTGTGTTTTTTGTCTGTACTCTGGCCCTGGCCTACTTCGGCAACCTGCGGCCCGCGGAGTCTGGCAGCGTGCTCGATCGCGCGGCGACGGCACCGGCCCCCGCCGCGGTGCCCGCGCCCGCCGCCTCGGGAACTGCCGCCCAGATTCCCGGCACGGCAGCGCCGGCACCAGCCTCTACCACAACGGCGCCCGCCGCGCCAGGAGCTTCTGGACCAGGGCAGATTCCCGTCAAGTGATTGAAGATCAGCCTTTTCTTACTGGAGAGCGGGCATCATTTAAGGGTAAACTCCGAGGCTGTCCGGAACGCAAATATCGCCAGATTCCTCATGCCTGTCCGGGCGAAAAACCGCCGTCGTGGTGAAATTGGTAGACACGCTATCTTGAGGGGGTAGTGGCGAAAGCTGTGCGAGTTCGAGTCTCGCCGACGGCACCAAACAATGAAGTCCGCCGGGTACCCATCGGCGGGCCAAAGCACGGACCACGGCCAAGATGAATCTCGACCAGTATCTCCCTGTCCTTCTGTTCCTGCTGGTCGGCGTCGGGGTGGGCGTCGCACCCATGGCGATTGGCTGGGGGCTGAGCGCGCTGCTGGGCTTCCAGCGGCCCGATGCGGCCAAGAACTCGCCCTACGAATGCGGCTTCGAGGCCTTCGATGACGCGCGCATGAAGTTCGACGTGCGCTACTACCTCGTGGCCATCCTGTTCATCCTGTTCGACCTGGAAATCGCGTTCCTGTTTCCGTGGGCGGTGGCGCTCAAGGAAATCGGACCCGCGGGCTTCTGGGCCATGATGCTCTTTCTCGCCATCCTGGTGGTGGGTTTCGTCTACGAATGGAAAAAGGGCGCGCTCGACTGGGAGTGATTTCGTTCGGCGCGGGTCCCCAAGGAAAGATTTAGGAAGTTGTCGCTATGGCTAATGATGGCACTCTCGAACGCGCTCCCGACAAGGGGCTTCTGGACAAGGGCGTGGTCACCACGACCGTCGACTCGGTCATCAACTGGGCCAAGACCGGTTCTCTCTGGCCGATGACGTTCGGCCTGGCTTGTTGCGCCGTGGAGATGATGCACGCCGGCGCGGCGCGCTACGACATCGACCGCTTCGGCATGCTGTTCCGCCCTAGCCCGCGCCAGTCCGACCTGATGATCGTCGCGGGCACGCTGTGCAACAAGATGGCGCCCGCGATGCGCAAGGTGTACGACCAGATGGCCGAGCCGCGCTGGGTGCTGTCCATGGGCACCTGCGCCAACGGCGGTGGCTACTACCACTACAGCTATTCGGTCGTGCGCGGCTGCGACCGTGTCGTCCCCGTGGACGTGTACGTCCCCGGCTGCCCTCCGACGGCCGAGGCGCTGCTGTACGGAATCATCCAGCTGCAGCAGAAGATCCGCCGCACGCAAACGATCTCCCGGGCCTGAAAGCGAGACAAGATGACCCTCATTGCCGTCGACCCCCAAGCCCTGAAGGAAACGCTGGCCACCACGCTGGGTGCGCTGGCCAGGCGCATCGACCTCAAGCTGGGCGAGGTCACCGTGGTGGTGGCAGCCGCCGACTACCTCGAGGCAGCCAGGCTGCTGCAGGGTGCGCCCGGCTGCCGCTTCGAGCAGCTCGTCGACCTCTGCGGTGTCGACTACGCGGAGTACGGCGGCGGTGGCTGGGAAGGCCCGCGCTACTGCGTCGTGTCGCACCTGCTGTCGGTGAGCCTGAACCAGCGCGTGCGCCTGAAGGTGTTCGCGCCCGACGACGAACTGCCGGTGGTGGATTCCCTGACCGGGCTGTGGACTTCGGCCAACTGGTTCGAGCGCGAGGCGTTCGACCTGTTCGGCGTCGTTTTCGAAGGCCACCCCGACCTGCGCCGCATCCTGACCGACTACGGCTTCATCGGCCATCCCTTCCGCAAGGACTTCCCGATGCTGGGCCATGTCGAGATGCGTTACGACGCGGAACGCGGCCGCGTGATCTACCAGCCCGTGACGATCGAGCCGCGCGAGATCACTCCGCGCATCATCCGCGAAGACAACTACGGAGGCCTGAGCAACTAAGGAGAAAACGCGGCCTGAAGGCCGCGTCCTTGCACGGTGAAAGCCCCATGGCAGAAATCAAGAACTACACCCTGAACTTCGGACCCCAGCATCCCGCGGCGCACGGCGTGCTGCGCCTGGTGCTCGAGCTCGACGGCGAAGTCATCCAGCGCGCCGACCCGCACATCGGGATGCTGCACCGGGCCACCGAGAAGCTGGCCGAAACCAAGACATATCTCCAGGCGCTGCCCTACATGGACCGGCTGGACTACATGTCGATGATGTGCAACGAGCACGCGTACTGCCTTGCAGTGGAAAAGCTGCTGGGCGTGGATGTGCCGGTGCGCGCGCAGTACATCCGCGTCATGTTCTCCGAGATCACGCGCCTGCTGAACCACCTGCTGTGGCTGGGCGCGTCGGGCATCGATTGCGGCGCGATGAACGTGCTGCTGTACGCCTTCCGGGAACGCGAAGACCTGTTCGACGTCTACGAAGCGGTTTCGGGCGCGCGCATGCACGCCGCCTACTTCCGTCCGGGCGGGGTCTACCGCGACCTGCCCGACACCATGCCGCAGTACAAGCCCAGCAGGATCAAGAACGAGCGGACCATCAAGAAGCTCAATGAAAACCGCCAGGGCTCGATGCTCGATTTCATCGACGACTTCACGCGGCGCTTCCCGCACTACGTGGACGAGTACGAAACCCTGCTCACCGAAAACCGCATCTGGAAGCAGCGCACCGTCGACATCGGCGTCGTGAGTCCCGAGCGCGCGCTGAACATGGGCTTCACGGGCCCGATGCTGCGCGGGTCGGGCATCGCCTGGGACCTGCGCAAGAAGCAGCCGTACGACGTGTACGACCGGCTCGATTTCGACATCCCGATCGGCAGGAACGGCGACTGTTACGACCGCTACCTGGTGCGCGTCCAGGAGCTGCGCCAGTCCAACCGCATCATCAAGCAGTGCGTGGACTGGCTGCGTGCGAATCCGGGGCCGGTGATCACCGACAACCACAAGGTCGCGCCGCCGGACCGCGAGTCGATGAAAGCCAACATGGAAGAGCTGATCCACCATTTCAAGCTCTTCTCGGAAGGCATGCGAGTCCCCGAGGGCGAGGCTTATGCCGCCATAGAACACCCCAAGGGCGAGTTCGCCATCTACATCGTGAGCGACGGAGCCAACAAGCCTTACCGCATGAAGATCCGCCCGCCGGGCTTCGTTCACCTGTCGGCGATGGATGAAATGGCGCGCGGCCACATGATCGCCGACGCCGTCGCGGTGATCGGCACCCTCGACATCGTGTTCGGAGAGATAGACCGATGATTTCTGACGCAACCCGTGCCCTCTTCGACAAAGAGGTGGCCAAGTACCCCGCCGACCAAAGGCAATCCGCCGTGATGGCCTGCCTGGCCATCATCCAGCGCGAGCGTGGCTGGATCAGCGCCGAGAGCGAAAACGAATTGGCCGAATACCTTGGCATGCCGCCGATCGCGGTGCACGAGGTCACGACCTTCTACAACATGTACAACCAGCATCCGGTGGGCAAGTACAAGCTCAACGTCTGCACCAACCTGCCGTGCCAGCTGCGCGATGGCGCCAGGGCCCTGCGCCACCTGGAGCACCGGCTCGGCATCTCCATGGGCGAGACGACGCGCGACGGAATGTTCACCCTGCAGCAATGCGAGTGCCTGGGCGCGTGCGCCGACTCGCCGGTGATGCTGGTCAACGACGAGACGATGTGCAGCTTCATGAGCGACGACAAGCTCGACCAGCTGATCGACGGCCTGAAAAAGGCGGAGCAGGCATGAACGCCCAGCAAGTGCTTTCCCAATTCCAGGCCACGGGCGTGCAGACGTGTTTTCACGGCCGGCACATCAATCCCCAGATCTATGCCGGCCTGAACGGCACCAACTGGCGCCTGAAGGATTACGAGGCGCGCGAAGGCTACCAGGCCCTGCGCAAGATGTTCGGCCTGGCTGGCGGCAGCGAGCGGATGACGCCCGACCAGGTCATCGCCACCGTCAAGGAATCGGCCCTGCGCGGCCGCGGCGGCGCGGGCTTTCCCACGGGCCTGAAGTGGAGCTTCATGCCCCGCCAGTTTTCCGGCCAGAAGTACCTGGTGTGCAACTCGGACGAAGGCGAGCCGGGCACGTGCAAGGACCGCGACCTGCTGCAGTTCAACCCGCACATGGTGATCGAAGGCATGATCATCGCCGCCTACGCGATGGGCGTGGAGGTGGGCTACAACTACATCCACGGCGAAATCTTCCAGACCTACGAGCGGTTCGAGGAAGCGCTGGAAGAGGCCAGGGCGGCCGGCTACCTGGGCAACAACATCCTGGGTTCGGGCTTCAATTTCCAGCTGCACGCCTTCCACGGCTTCGGCGCCTACATCTGCGGCGAAGAGACCGCGCTGCTCGAATCGATCGAGGGCAAGAAGGGCCAGCCGCGCTTCAAGCCGCCGTTCCCGGCCAGCTTCGGCCTGTACGGCAAGCCCACCACGGTCAACAACACCGAGACCCTCGCGGCCGTGCCCTGGATCATCCGCAACGGCGCGAAGGCCTACGTCGAATGCGGCAAGCCGAACAACGGTGGCACCAAGATCTTTTCGGTGTCGGGCGACGTGGAATTGCCGGGCAACTACGAAGTCCCCATGGGAACGCCGTTCGCCACGCTGCTGGAACTGGCCGGCGGCGTGCGCAAGGGACGCAAGCTCAAGGCGGTGATCCCGGGCGGCTCGTCCTCGCCGGTGCTGCCAGCGGGCATCATGCTGGAATGCACTTTGGACTACGACTCCATCGCCAAGGCCGGTTCCATGCTCGGATCGGGCGCCGTGATCGTGATGGACGACTCCCGCTGCATGGTCGAGTCGCTCAAGCGGCTGTCGTATTTCTACATGCACGAGTCCTGCGGCCAATGCACGCCGTGCCGGGAAGGAACCGGCTGGCTGTGGCGCGTGGTCGAGCGCATCCACGACGGCCGCGGCAGGCCCAGCGACCTGGACCTGCTCGACAACGTGGCCGACAACATCCAGGGCCGCACCATCTGCGCCCTGGGCGATGCCGCGGCGATGCCGGTGCGGGCGATGCTCAAGCATTTCCGCCACGAGTTCCAGGCCATGATCGACAAGGCCATGTCCAGCCAGTCCCCCACGCCGTCCCTCTCCGCAGGGGAGAGGGTGAGCACAGCGCGGAGCGCCTAACCTCATGATTGAAATAGAACTCGACGGCCAGACGGTCGGGGTCCCCGAAGGCAGCATGATCATGCATGCGGCCGAAAAGACGGGCACCTACATCCCTCACTTCTGCTACCACAAGAAGCTTTCCATCGCGGCCAATTGCCGCATGTGCCTGGTCGAAGTGGAGAAGGCGCCCAAGCCGATGCCGGCGTGCGCCACGCCCGTGACCAAGGGCATGGTGGTGCGCACCAAGAGCGAAAAGGCCCTGAAGGCCCAGCAGTCGGTGATGGAGTTCCTGCTGATCAACCATCCCCTGGACTGCCCGATCTGCGACCAGGGCGGCGAGTGCCAGCTGCAGGACCTGGCCGTGGGCTACGGCGCATCCGCCTCGCGCTACCAGGAAGAAAAGCGCGTCGTGCGGCACAAGGACGTGGGCCCGCTGATCTCGATGGAGGAGATGAGCCGGTGCATCCACTGCACCCGCTGCGTGCGTTTCGGACAGGAAGTGGCCGGCGTGATGGAGCTGGGCATGGTCCACCGCGGCGAGCACGCCGAGATCACCACGATGTCCGGCGATACCGTGGACTCCGAGCTCTCCGGCAACATGATCGACCTGTGCCCGGTGGGCGCGCTCACCAGCAAGCCCTTCCGTTACCAGGCCCGCAACTGGGAGCTGTCGCGCCGCAAGTCCGTGAGCCCGCACGATTCCACCGGCGCCAACCTGATCGTCCAGACCAAGCAGAACAAGGTGCTGCGCGTCCTGCCCCTCGAAAACGAGGAGGTCAACGAATGCTGGCTGGCGGACCGCGACCGCTTCTCGTATGAAGCGCTCAACAGCGACGAGCGACTGACCGCCCCGATGATCAAGCACGGCGGGGAATGGAAGACGGTCGACTGGCAGACCGCCCTCGAGTACGTGGCGAACGGCCTGAAACAGATCAAGGCCGAACACGGCGCGAAGAGCATCGGCGCGCTGGTCAGTCCCCACAGCACTGTCGAGGAGTTGTACCTGGCCGGCGCGCTGGTGCGCGGCCTGGGCAGCGAGAACATCGACTACCGCCTGCGCAACGCGCAGTTCGCCAAGCCCGAAGGCGTCCGCTGGCTGGGCACTTCCATCGCCTCGTTGTCGCAGCTGCAGGGCGCGCTGGTGATCGGCTCCAACCTGCGCAAGGACCATCCGCTGTTCGCGCTGCGCGTGCGCGCCGCGGTGCGCAAGGGCGCGGCCGTGTCGGTGATCCACGACGTGGCCAATGACTGGGCCATGCCGATCGCCAACAGCGTCTTGACGCCCGCCGCCAATTGGGCGCAGGCACTGGCCGATGTGGCTGCCGCGGTCGCGGCCGAAAAGAACGTGCCGGCGCCGGTCCAGGGCAAGGCGACGGATGCCGCCAGGTCGATCGCGCAATCGCTCCTGGGCGGCGAGCGCAAAGCCATCCTGCTGGGCAACGCGGCGGCGCATCATGCGAACGCCTCGAGCCTGCTGTGGCTGGCAAACTGGATCGGCAGCCAGACCGGCGCCACCGTCGGCTACCTGACGGAAGCGGCGAACACGGTGGGCGCACAGCTTGCCGGCGCGCTGCCGGGCGCCGGCGGCCTGGATGCGGGCCAGATGGCCGGCGGGGCCCTGAAGGCGGCGATCCTGTTGAACAACGAGCCGGAATTCGACTGCGCCGCGGGCCCCAAAGCCGCGGCCGCGCTCTCCAAGGCCGATATGGTCGTCACCCTGAGCCCGTTCAAGGCGAACCTGGAGTTCAGCGACGTGCTGCTGCCCATCGCCCCGTTCACGGAAACCCCGGGGACCTTCGTCAATGCCGAAGGCCGCGTGCAGAGTTTCCATGCCGTGGTCAAGCCGCTGGGCGAATCGCGCCCGGCGTGGAAGGTGTTGCGCGTCGTGGCCAACCTGCTGGGCCTGCCGGGTTTCGAATTCGAGTCCGCGCAGGAGGTCCTGGTGGCCGCTCGCGGCGCCCAGGACGCGCAGGCCACCCACGTGCAAGGCGGCAAGCTGGGCAACGCAACCTCGGCCGCCGCGGACCTGTCGGTCGCGGCCGGCAAGCCGGCCAGCGCCGCGATCTACCAACTCGACAGTATCGTTCGCCGCGCCGCGTCGCTCCAGCTGACGGCCGATGCGCGTGCCGCGAAAGTGCATGACCAGGCGCGCGCCGAAACGGCGCTTCCAGGCACCGGGGTGCCCTGGGGCGACAGCGTGGCGCCAGCAAGCGTGGGAGCTCTTTGATCATGATCGACCAGATCTACGGCTTCGGCAACGGGCTGATCAGCGCGGGGTGGTGGACCGGGGCGGCCTGGCCCACCGCCTGGGCGCTGATCAAGATCATCGTGCTGGTGGCGCCGCTGATGGGCGCCGTCGCGTACCTCACGCTGTGGGAGCGCAAGGCGATCAGCTTCACGCAGATCCGCATCGGCCCCAACCGCATCGGCCCCTCCGGGCTGCTGCAGCCCATCGCGGACGCGGTCAAGCTGATGACCAAGGAAATCATCCTGCCGACGATGTCCAACAAGGGCCTGTTCTACCTGGGCCCGATCATGACCATCATGCCGGCACTGGTCGCGTGGGTGGTGATCCCCTTCGGCCCCGAGGTCGCCGTGGCCAACGTCAATGCCGGCCTGCTGCTGCTGATGGCGATCACCTCGATGGAGGTCTATGGCGTGATCATTGCAGGCTGGGCGTCCAATTCGAAGTACGCATTCCTCGGCGCGCTGCGCGCCTCGGCCCAGATGGTGAGCTACGAGATCGCGATGGGCTTCTGCCTGGTGGTCGTGCTGATGGTCGCCGGCAGCATGAACATGACGGACATCGTCATGGGCCAGGCCAAGGGAATCGGAGTGAACGCGGGCCTGAATTTCCTGTCGTGGAACTGGCTGCCGCTGCTGCCGATCTTCTTCGTCTACTTCATCTCGGGCCTTGCTGAATGCAACCGCCACCCGTTCGACGTGGTCGAGGGCGAATCGGAAATCGTCGCGGGCCACATGATCGAGTACTCGGGCATGAGCTTCGGCATCTTCTTCCTGGCCGAATA
Source organism: Ramlibacter sp. (assembly GCA_035559095.1). GTDB lineage: Bacteria > Pseudomonadota > Gammaproteobacteria > Burkholderiales > Burkholderiaceae_C > Ramlibacter. The sequence continues at coordinate 3,152 of DATMBW010000392.1, read as the reverse complement.
CGCCAACATGTGGCTGGTCTCGATACTGGCGGTGACGATGTTCCTGGGCGGCTGGCTGCCTCCTTTCGAATTCCTCGGCTTCATCCCCGGCTGGATCTGGCTGGGCATCAAGACGTTCATCCTGTGCACCATGTTCCTGTGGGTTCGCGCCTCGTTCCCGCGCTTCCGCTACGACCAGATCATGCGCCTGGGCTGGAAGATCTTCATTCCGGTCACGCTGGTCTGGCTGGTGGTGGTGGGCGTGTGGATCCAGACCCCGTTCAACATCTGGAAGTAGATCGGAGAAGTTCCCCGCCATGTCTACCCAAGCATTCGCACCGCAATCCGCCCCGGGCTTCTCGCTCAAGGACTTCCTGTCCAGCTTCATGCTGCTCGAGCTGTTCAAGGGCCTGGCCGTCACCGGCAGATACGCCTTCAAGCGCAAGATCACGATCCAGTTTCCAGAGGAAAAGACCCCGCTGTCCCCGCGATTCCGCGGCCTGCACGCGCTGCGCCGCTACGAAAACGGTGAAGAACGCTGCATCGCCTGCAAATTGTGCGAGGCGGTGTGCCCGGCGATGGCGATCACCATCGAATCCGACCAGCGCGCCGACGGCACGCGCCGCACCACCCGTTACGACATCGACCTCACAAAGTGCATCTTCTGCGGCTTCTGCGAGGAGAGTTGCCCGGTGGATTCGATCGTCGAGACCCCGATCCTGGAGTACCACGGCGAAAAGCGCAGCGACCTGTATTTCACCAAGGACATGCTGCTGGCCGTGGGCGACCGTTACGAGGCCGAGATCGCCGCGACCAAGGCGGCGGACGCGAAATACAGATAGAGCTTCAGCGTTGGGCGTTCAGCGTTCAGCGCAAGACAAACACCCCATGCCCGCACCCACGCTCACGCCACGCCCAACGCCCAACGCCCAACGCTGAACCTCCCCATGGATATCCGAACCGGCTTTTTCTACCTGTTCTCCGCGATACTGCTGTTCTCCGCTTTTCGCGTGATCACGGCCCGAAACCCAGTCCACGCCGCGCTGTTCCTCGTGCTGGCGTTCTTCCAGGCCGCGGCCGTCTGGATCCTGCTGCGGGCCGAGTTTCTCGCCATCACCCTGGTGCTGGTGTACGTGGGCGCGGTGATGGTGCTGTTCCTGTTCGTCGTCATGATGCTGGACATCAACGTGGACAGCCTGCGCGCCGGATTCTGGAAGCACTTTCCCCTGGCTGCCACGATCGGCGTCCTGATTGCCCTGGAGATGGCCGCCGTGCTGATGGGCGGATTCCGGATGGGCGAGGAGCCCCGGTCCGTGCCGGTGCAGGCGGCCGTGCAGGGCGCGGCGCAGTACTCCAACACCAAGGAACTGGGCAAGCTGCTGTACGGCCAGTACCTCTACCCGCTGCAGATCGCGGCCGTGGTCCTGCTGGTGGCCATCGTCGCGGCCATCGCGCTGACGCTGCGCCAGCGCAAGGACTCCAAGCACACCGACTCCTCGAGCCAGGTGCGGGTCAAGGCGCGCGACCGCCTGCGCATCGTCCAGATCGCACCTACCCGGGCAGCCGCGCCCGGCGGCGCCGCCGCGGAGACCAAAGCATGATACTGACCCTTGGACATTTCCTTTCGCTGGGCGCCATGCTGTTCGCGCTGTCCGTGATCGGCATCTTCCTGAATCGCCGCAACCTCATCGTGCTGCTGATGGCCATCGAGCTGATGCTGCTCGCGGTGAACATCAACTTCGTCGCCTTCTCCCACTATCTGGGCGACATGCACGGCCAGGTGTTCGTGTTCTTCATCCTGACGGTGGCGGCGGCCGAGTCGGCCATCGGCCTGGCGATCCTGGTCCTGCTGTTCCGCAACAAGTCCAACATCAACGTCGACGAACTCAACACGCTCAAGGGCTGATTTCGGGCGCACACACACCATGAGCCAAACCCTCAACGCTTCCACCCTGCTCGTCGTCCCGCTGGCGCCCCTGGCCGGCGCCTTGCTGGCGGGGATCTTCGGCACCACCTTCGGCGGCAACTGGATCGGACGGCGCCTGTCGCACACCCTGTGCATCCTGGGCGTGTTCGTGGCCTTCGTGATTTCCGCCCTGACGCTCAAGAGCGTCGCGCTGGACGGCGCGCGCTTCAACCAGACCATCTACGAGTGGATGGTGGTTGGCGGCCTGAAGATGGAGATCGGATTCCTGATCGACGGCCTGACGGCCATGATGATGTGCGTGGTGACCTTCGTGTCGCTGATGGTGCACATCTACACCATCGGCTACATGGAAGAGGACGACGGCTACAACCGCTTCTTCGCCTACATTTCGCTGTTCACCTTCTCCATGCTCATGCTCGTCATGAGCAACAATTTCCTGCAGCTGTTCTTCGGCTGGGAAGCCGTGGGCCTGGTGTCGTACCTGCTGATCGGCTTCTGGTTCAACCGGCCCACCGCCATCTTCGCCAATCTGAAGGCCTTCATGGTCAACCGCGTCGGCGACTTCGGCTTCATCCTGGGCATCGGCCTGATCGCGGCCTACGGCGGCACCCTGGCCTATGCGGAAGCCTTCGCCAAGGCCGGCGAACTCGCCAAGCTGGCGTTGCCGGGAACCGGCTGGGCGCTGATCACCGTGGTCTGCATCTGCCTGTTCGTCGGCGCCATGGGCAAGAGCGCGCAGTTTCCGCTGCATGTCTGGCTGCCCGACTCGATGGAAGGCCCGACGCCGATCTCGGCGCTGATCCACGCCGCCACCATGGTGACGGCCGGCATCTTCATGGTGGCGCGCATGTCGCCGCTGTTCGAGCTGAGCGATGTGGCGCTGTCGTTCGTCATCACCATTGGCGCCATCACGGCGCTGTTCATGGGTTTCCTGGGCGTCATCCAGAACGACATCAAGCGGGTGGTGGCGTATTCGACCCTGTCGCAGCTGGGCTACATGACCGTGGCCCTGGGCGCGTCGGCCTATTCCGTAGCCTTGTTCCACCTGATGACGCACGCGTTTTTCAAGGCGTTGCTGTTCCTCGCGGCGGGCTCGGTGATCATGGGGCTGCACCACAACCAGGACATCCGCTGGATGGGCGGCGTGCGCAAGTACATGCCCATCACCTGGATCACGTCGCTGCTGGGCTCGCTGGCCCTGATCGGCACCCCGCTGTTCGCCGGCTTCTATTCCAAGGACAGCATC
>DATMBW010000391.1:0-6063 GCA_035559095.1 Ramlibacter sp. | reverse complement strand
ACTGTCGACAAGTTCGGCAATCTGATCATCACCGTCGACCGTTAGGAGGTTTTCATGGCCACCACAACGAATCATCCCGACCACGGCCACAACCAGGCCCCCGTCACGGAATTCAAGGAGAAGCTCGCCCACACGGCGGATATCGGCATGGACCTGATCACCTTCGAGGTGATGAGGAACGCCTTCGTCGCGGCCTGCTATGAAGCGTCGACCACCATCGAGCGGGTGGCCTACCATCCCGTCGTCGGCATGGGGCGCGACCGTTCCAACGCGCTGCTCACGCGCGACGGCCGCCTGGTCGCGCACGGGCACACCGACGCCGCGGCGCATTACGCGTCGTTCGGCCCCTCGGTCAAGGAGTTGATCAAGGACGTTCCGCTGGAGTCGATGAAGCCGGGTGACACCTTCCTCTTCTCGGATCCGTACCGGACCGGCTCGCACGTCAACGACACCCGGCTGATCCGGCCGATTTTCCACAAGGGCGAGATCGTCGCCTTCGCCTGCACGGTGATTCACTGGGCTGACATGGGCGGCCCGATGCCCGGCACCTTTAATCCCGAGGCGACCACTTGCTACGCCGAAGGCATCCGCATTCCGCCGATCCGGCTGTTCAAGGAAGACAAGCTCGACGAAGAGTTGTTTGCCTTCATCGCCATCAACATCCGCTCATCGACCGAACGCCGGGCCGACCTGCAAGCGCAGTACGAGGCTTCGCGCCTGATCGACCGCCGCGTCAAGGAGCTTTGCGAGCGCTACGGCAAGGACACGCTGTACCAGGCGTTCGAGGAGCAGTTCAACTACACCGAGCGGCTGATGCTGGCCGAACTGGCCACGCTTCCCGACGGCCAGTGGGAGTTCGAGGACTTTGGCGACCAGGACGTGATGTCGCCGGGCAAGCCGCCGATCCGCGTGCATTGCCGCATGACCAAGAAAGGCACCAAGATCAGCTTCGACTGGCGGGATTGCGGCCCGCAGCCGCGCGGTTCGTGGGGCTGCAGCTATGCCACGCTCACCGGCGGCAACTACCTGGGCTTCATGATCTGCTTCCCGCAGCTGTTCCCGTTGAACGACGGCATCATCCGCAACATCGAGATTCTGTCGACCAAGGGTTCGTGCGTCGATGTCGAGGCGCCCGCGCCGACGACCGGCTACGCTTCTGGCGCGTTCGACAAGGTCGAGGCGGTGACGATCGCCTGCCTTGCCGGGCCGATGGGCAAGGTCCAGCCCTGGCGCGTGTACCCGGCCGCGGTGAGCCTCACCAACCTTTGCATGGGCGGTTTCAACCCCCGCACCAAGAAGGATTTCGTGCAGTACACCTACGCCGTGGGCGGCGAGAACGCGCGCACCTACAAGGACGGCAAGTCGCTGATCTTCATGCGTTTCTGCAACGCGCGCACCATCCCGCAGGAACTCGAAGAGCGCTGGTTCCCCGTGCTGTACACGCGCTACGAAGCGCGGCCCGACAGCTGTGGCCATGGCACGTTCCGAGGAGGCTTCGCCTTGCTGCGCGAGCTCACCGTCCTGACCGACGTCACGATGACGATCCACGGCGACCGCGAGAAATTCACTCCCTTCGGCCTTTCCGGCGGGCTCAACGGTGGCGGCTGCAACCTGATCATCAACAAGGGCACCGACAAGGAATTCAACGCCGGGATGTATGCGACAGGCGTCCAGCTGAAGAAGGGCGACAAGATTTTCTACGCGTCCTCCGGGGGCGGTGGTTTTGGTAACCCGCTCGAACGGGATCCGCGCGCGGTGCTCGAGGACGTGATGGACGAGTGGCTGTCGGTGGAGGCGGCGAAGGAGTATTACGGCGTCGTCATAAAGGTGGTCGACCACGACGCTCTCGACTACCGCATTGATGAAAAGGCCACGAAGATTGCCCGGGCGGCGCTGCGCGACAAAGGCTTCGACGAAGGCCTCGGCTCGCACCAGCTCCATCCCAAGGGCAAGCTCATCACGGCCGAGTGGACGCCGACTGAAGAGGAAGTGGCGCCCCACATCACCGTGTCCCGGCCCCCGGGCTGGTAAGCGGAACAGCGCGATGAGTGGGGAACGGGGCATTGCCATGCTCCCTCGCGTCCACCCGACGGTGGTGCACATGCTGGCCGAGGCGGCCGCGAGTGCCGGCGCGGCGCAGGCGCTGGTGTGCGGCGAGCGGCGGCTGACTTATGCTCAGTACCAGCGCTGTGTGGCGGGGTTCGCCGCCGAGTTGATCGAGATGGGCGCCCGCGGCTCGCGCGTGGCGCTCATCTGCGGCAATTCGCTGGACATGCCGGTGGCGATGTTCGCGGCGCATGCGGCCGGGGCGCAAGCGGTGCCGATCAACCCCACCTACACCGCGCGCGAGCTGACCCACATCCTGGCCGATGCGCAGCCCCAGGTGGTGGTCTACGACGACGCGGTAGCAGCAACGGTCGAGCCGCTCTGCGCGACGCTGGGCATCCCGCACCGGGTACGCGTGGCGGGCGAGAGCGGCGTGGCGGGCGGCCGGCGCCTGGACGCGTGGCAGGACCAGGTGGCGCTTGCTTTGCCGCAGCCATTGCCGCAGCCGGACGACCTGGCGACGCTGCAGTACACCGGCGGCACCACCGGCTTGCCCAAGGGCGTGAACATTTCGCACCGGCAGATGGCCGTCAACCTCTCGCAGCGCGAGGCGGCACTGCCGACCCATGCCGACGACGAGCGCATCCTGTGCATGATGCCGCTGTTCCACGTATTCGCCGTGGCGATGTGCCTGCACCTGGCGGCCTGGTGTCGCGGCGTGCTGGTGATCATGCCCCGGTACAAGCCTGAGCTGCTGTTGGAGCTGCTGGCACGCGAGCGCATCACCCGGCTGCCCGCGGGCCCGACGGTGTTCATCGGCCTGCTCGCCCATGAAAGTTTCGCGGCCACCGACTTCTCCAGCCTGCGCACCGCCTATTCGGGCTCGGCGCCACTGGCCGAGGAGACGATCCGGCGCTGGAAAGAGACCACCGGCACGCCCATTCTCGAAGGCTTCGGGCAGACCGAGGCGGGACCGGTGCTGACTTATGTGCGCGACGGCGGGCCCGTGAAGGCCGGCTCCGTGGGGCCGGCGCTGCCGCTGACGGAACTGCAGATCGTGGACACCGAAACCGGCACGCGGGTGCTGGGCACCGGGCAAGTCGGCGAAATCCGCGCCCGAGGTCCGCAGATCATGTCGGGTTACCGCAACCGGCCGCAGGAGACGGCGCAGGCGTTGCGCGATGGCTGGCTTTACACCGGCGATATCGGCGAGATCGACGCCGACGGCGATCTGTGGATTCGCGATCGCAAGAAGGACATGGCCATCGTCGGCGGCTACAACGTGTATCCGCGTGAGATCGACGAGGTGCTGTTCTCGCACCCGGCGGTCAAGGAGGCGGCAGCCGCCGGCGTACCCGACCCGTACTACGGGGAAGTCATTCGCGCCTTCGTGGTGCTCAAGGAGGGCGCCAGCGTCAGTGCGGACGACCTGATCGCGTATTGCCAGGCCAATCTGGCGCGCTACAAGGTGCCCTCCAGGCTTTATCTGGTCACCGAGCTGCCGCGCACCACGGTTGGCAAGCTCGACCGCATCGCCTTGCGCGCCCGGCTCTCGGCCCTGGGCTGAGCGACGACGCCCGACATCACCGACCGCTTTTCTTTCTAACCAGGAGACAGTTCATGCTTCAGCGGAAATGGAAGGACATGCGCGAGTTTCTCGCGTTTCTCGGATCGAAGAACGACGTCGTTCACATCGAGCAGGAGGTCGATCCCTCCTGGGAGATCAACGGCCTCACCCGCATCGGCCTGCAGGAGCATGGGCCGGCCATCGTCTTCGACAAGATCAAGGGCGCCGACTATCCCATGGTCACCAACCTGATCGGCACCGACCGGCGTTTCCTGTGGGCCCTGGGGATCGAGAAGTGGAGCGACTTCAACGAGGAATGGTGCCGCCGCACGCAGAAGATGGTGCCGTGGCGGGTGGTCAAGGAGGCGCCGTGCCAGGAGGTGGTGATCGAAGGCCGGGATATCGACCTGACCCGGATTTGCAACGTCAAGTGGCACCAGTACGATGGCGGGGAATTCGGCGCGGCCTTCCCGGGCACGCTGTCGGTGTCGGTGACCAAGGATCGCGATAGCGGTGTGCTCAATGCCGGCATCTACCGCATGGGCACCCTGTCGAAGAACACGCTGGGCTGGGGCGCCCCGGAATACACCCACGGCCGTCAGCACTACATGAAATACGAGCGGGCCAACGAGGTCATGCCGATGACGGTGATCACCGGTTACGACCCCACGGTGTTCATCTGCGCCAGCACGCGCACGCCGCCGGATATCGACGAGTTCCAGATGGCGGGCGCGCTGCGCGGCGAGCCGCTGGACATGGTGAAGTGCCAGACCAACGATATCCATGTGCCGGCGACTTGCGAGTTCGTCTTCGAGGGCGTCGTCCGCCCGGGCCACCGTGAGATCGAAGGTGGTTTCGGCGAGTACACCGGCTACTACGGCGAGGCGCGTTCCAACCCGGTGTTCGAGGTCCAGCGCATCACGACGCGCACCAGGCCGATGTACCTCGGCGCCCGCGAGCAGTGGTACCCATGCGAAAGTGCGCTGGTGGTGGGCAAGTCGTCGCAGGCGGTGGCTTTCGACACCGTCCGCAAACTCGTGCCCGGCGTGCTCGACATGCGCTGCGATGTCTCCTACGAATGCATCGTCAAGATCGACAAGCTGTTCAAGGGGCATGCGCAGCAGGTCATGGACGCGGTCTGGGGCGCGACCTATGCGCGCTACAAGCACGTGATCGTGGTCGACAAGGACATCGACATCTGGAACTACGACAGCGTCCACTGGGCGTTGTCCACGCGCGTGCGCGCCGATCGCGACGTCAACATCATGCCGCGCCGCGCCGGCCAGTGGCTCGATCCCGCCGTCGCGCTGCGCGAGAAGGGCTGGCAGACCGGCTTCGGCATCGACGCCACGATGTGCAACGAGGAATACGAGTTCTGGGGCGAGAAGCCGCCGCGTACCGTGGACGACCCCGAAATCGTCGCCCGGGTGCTCGAGAAGTGGGGCGACAAGCTGCCCTGGCGCAAGAAGTAGTCCACGGGTAGTCCACGGGCGCGCCGGACAGCGGGCGGGGCGCAAAACTGAATGGAATTCTCTATTGACAGCCCCCGCGAAGGCATCGATAAACCGGTTTGTGTCGGCAGGTCGATGCGTCAGACGCACGCAACAGGGTCGCTTAGCCACCCCGATCGCCGATCCGGGTGCGCGAGGCGGCCGGCCTTGGGAGGAGTGCTCTATGTGCGGTTCTCATCTGGATTGAATTTGCGCGAACGGATGTTCCAGCCATGTTGATCGAAGGTCAGTTCCCCGTCGCGGCACCGCCGGAGGCTTTGATCGGCCACCTGTTCGACGCGCGCCTGATGGCTTCCTGCCTGCCGGGTTGCGAATCGCTCGAGCCGCTGCCGGACGACCGCTACCGCGCCGTGATCGTGATTGCGCTGGCCGGCATCAAGGCGCGCTTCAACCTGCTGGTGGAAATCACCCGCAAGGACGAGCGCAACGTGTGGTCGGTGACTCGGGGCGAAGAAGGCGGCAATGCCAGTTCGCTGCATGCCGACAGCCAGGTCTCGCTGCAGCCCACCGCGGAAGGCACCCTGGTCGGTTACCGCTCCGAGGTCTCGGTCACCGGCCGGCTGGGACGCTTCGGGCTGGGCATGATGAAGAAGAAAGCGCAGAACATGGGCGAAGAGTTCGCGGTCAACCTGCGCGCCAACCTGGAACGGCTGCGCGCGGAAGCGGGCTGCAGCGCCGCGCCGGGTCCGTCTCCAGCCCCGGTGCCGGCGGCCCCAGCCGGCGGCGCTGCGCACCCGCTGGTGCGCTGGTGGCGCGAACTGCTGCGCTGGCTGCGCGCTGAGCACCGAACGACCGGCTCGGGCCGCGGGAGTTGATCATGGCTCTGCACGGCATGTACCACCCGGCTAGCGTCGATGAAGCCCTGGCCCTGCTGGCGCAGGACCCGGAAGCGAAGTTGATGTCCGGCGGGGCCACGCTGGTGGCGATGATGAACGCGCG
>DATMBW010000390.1:0-3583 GCA_035559095.1 Ramlibacter sp. | reverse complement strand
CGCCGTTGAGCAGATTCACCAGGTCGCTGTTGATCCGGGCCAGCTCGTGGTTGCGGCCGTGGAGCTCCTCGTTGACGGTGTTCAGCTCCTCGTTGGTGCTTTGCAGCTCTTCCTTGGCCGTGTCGAGCTCTTCGTTGGTGCTTTGCAGCTCCTCGTTGCTGGACAGGATCTCCTCGTTGGCCGATTTCAGTTCCTCGTTGGCCGCGTCTTGCTGTTCGATCAGCGACTGCAGGTACTCGCGTGTCGAGGCCAGCTCCTGGCGCAGGTGGTGAGCATCGGCGGCGCCAGCGGCCGGCGCCGGGTCCCTTGACGCCGCTGCGCTCGGCGCGACCCGGCGCACCTTTTCCTCGAACAGAACCAGGTAGCACCGCTCGCCGGCGAGTGGCAGCTTGATCGGCATCACGTGAAGGTCGATCTCGCGGTCAACGCCCTCGCCGCGAATGCGAACGTCGGGGTGACGCACCGCGGCGCCGCTTCGCTGGCACTCGACCACGGCGGCCCGCGCGGCCACGAAAAGGCCCTCGCGCGCCATTTTCAACAGGTTGTTGCTCGGCTCGCCCGCTGCGGGCGACAGAAAAGAGCCGGTCTCGCCGCGGAACTGGAGGATGTCGAAGTCGTCGTTGATCAGCACGCCCGGTGGCACGTACAGCCCCGCCGCCACGCGGTCCGCCTCGCGCTGCCAATCAACCGGCATGGCCCGTGGCGCGGCACTCGCTGCGCCACCGGCCAAACGCGCCTGATGCTCCTCGGCGCGGAAATGCGGATAGGGCCGCGCCGCGCCGGTGGACTTGCGCACGTACACGCGATGCACCTGATCGATCACCGTGAACAGATCGGTGTGGCTGCCGATCGTCTCCGAGGCGCCGAGTACCATGAAGCCGCCTGGGTTCAGCGCGTAGTGAAAGGTGGGGATCACGCGCTTTTGCAGCGCCGGGCTCAGGTAGATGAGCAGGTTGCGGCAGCTGACCAGATCGACGCGCGAAAACGGCGGGTCGGCCGCGACGTTCTGCCGCGCGAAGACCACGATCTCGCGCAGGGCCTTGCTCACGCGGTAATGGCTGTTCTCGCGCTGGAAGAAGCGGCGCAGCCGCTCCGGCGAAACCTCGGCTTCGATGCTGTCGGGGTACAGGCCGTTGCGTGCCTTCTGCAACGAGACAGTTTCCGACAGGTCGGTGGCGAAGATCTGGATCGGCGGATGAACCGGCTTGTCGTCCAGGAACTCGAGCAGCGCCATGGCCAGTGAATACGCCTCCTGCCCCGTGGAGCAGCCCGGAACCCAGATGCGGATCGGCGCCTCGCCCCGCTTCGCGGCCAGGATGTCGGGAAAGACGCGCTGCTTCAGCGTTTCGAAGAGCTCCGGCTCGCGAAAGAACTTCGTCACGTTGATCAGGATGTCCTGGTACAACGCGTCGAGCTCGGCGCGGTCGCCTCGCAGCAGCTGCGCGTAGGCGTCCATGCTGTCGCCGCCGCGCAGCATCAGACGCCGCGTGATGCGGCGCTTGATCGTGGTGTCGCGGTAGGCGCCGAAATCGACGCCGCTGGCCTCGCGCAGCAGCCCGAGCACCGACCTGAAGCCGTCGCCGTCGTTCCCCTCCGCAGGGACTGCCGTGTGCCCTTCGTCCGGCTCGGGCGCGAGGTAGGGGTGCTGGCCGACACGCGCCAGCTCGGCCGCGATGCGCGCGGGCGGCAATACCAGATCGACACTCCCCGTATGCAGGGCGGCCAGCGGCATCCCGGAGAACTTGGCCGAGGCCTCGTCCTGCGCAAAGGCGATGCCCCCGGCGGCCTTGATCTCCTCGAGCCCCATGCTGCCGTCGGTGCCGGTGCCGGACAACACGACACCGATCGCACCGCTGGTGCGGTTCGCCGCCAGCGACCTGAAGAATTGATCGATCGGCAGGTGCGGGCCCGGCCTGTCGCCGCGCGGTTCGATATGGAACACACCGTCGGCAGTCAGTGTGAGCGTGGTATCGGGGGCGATCACATACACATGATCGGGCTGGACGGCCAAGCCTTGGGCGGCCTCGAGCACCTGCATCCGGGTCGCCTTGGCCAGCAGGTCGGGGAGCCTGCTGTCGTGCCGGGGGTCCAGGTGCTGCACCAGCACGAAGGCCATGCCCGTGTGCTCGGGCAGCGCGTGCAGCAGCTGCATGAACGCCTCCAGCCCACCGGCGGAAGCTCCGATGCCGACGATGGGAAAACCGCCAGGCTTGGGCGCAGCTAGTTCGGGCATGGTGGACGCAATTTGTATGGCGCAGGGCGCGTCTCTCGGCTTCAAGCGAGGGGAGTGTAAGTCTACGGGATTAACTAGGTCTGGTAAACGTACGTCCCGGGCGCCGGCACAGGCAGTCCATCTTCCATCAGCCCCGCCACCGGGGCGGCGTCCACCCGTCCCCCAGAATGCTCGCTGAGCCAGTGCTGCCAGCAAGGCCACCACGATCCCGTGAATGACGATGCGGCCTCGCTCCAGGCCTGCGGATCGGCCGGCGCCTGACGCGGCCCGTGCGCGGCGAAGCGGTAGCTCGCCTGGGGATGGGCCGCCGGTCCCGCGGGCGGATTGACGATGCCCACGTTGTGACCGCCCGAGGTCAGGAGGAAGCTGACCGGCGAATGGGTGAGGCGCTGGATCTTGTACACCGAGGTCCAGGGCGAGACGTGGTCACGCTCGGTGGCCACGACGAACATCGGCACCGTGATGTCGTCCAGCGAGATCGGCCGGCCCGCGACCTTGAACCGGCCTTCCGCGAGGTCGTTGCGCAGGTAGAGCCCGCGCAGGTACTCGCTGTGCATGCGTGCCGGCAGGCGCGTGGCGTCGGCATTCCATGCGCGCAGCGCCGTCATCGGCGTGTGGGCACCCATCAGGTATTCGTGCACGAGCTTGGACCACACCAGGTCCTTCGAATTGATCAGGGCGAACGCGCCGGCCATCTGGCGGCCGTCGAGATAGCCACGCTCGGCCATCAGGTCCTCCAGGAACGAGATCTGGCTTTCGTCGATGAACAACCCCAGTTCACCGGGCTCCTTGAAATCGGTTTCGGCGGCCAATAGCGTGATGGTGCTGAAGGGGTTGCCGTCGCGCGCGCCCAGCAATGCAGCGGCGATGGCGAGCAGCGTGCCGCCCAGGCAATAGCCCATGGCCTGGATGGCGGTGCCCGCAGAGCGCTCCTGCACGGCCCTTGCCGCGGCCATCACCCCCAGTTCCAGGTAATCCTCCAGCCCCAGGTCGCGTCCCTCGCTGCCGGGATTGGCCCAGGAAATCATGTAGACGGTGTGCCCTTGCTCCACCAGGTACTTCACCAGCGAATCGTCGGGAGTCAGATCCAGGATGTAGTACTTCATGATCCACGACGGCACGATCAGCAGCGGCTGCGCATGGACCTTGGCCGTCGCGCTCTCGTACTGGATCAGTTCTATCAGCCGGTTGCGAAACACGACCTTGCCGGGCGTCAAGGCCACGCCTCTGCCGGGCATGAACTCTTCCACGCCGCGCGGCCTGCCGTCGCCGAGCACGGCGATCGCATCGCGCCACCAGTTCGCGAAGCCGGTGGCCAGGTTCATGCCGCCGGTCCTCGCGGTCTCGTTG
>DATMBW010000389.1:0-4529 GCA_035559095.1 Ramlibacter sp. | reverse complement strand
TCCTGAGATTCCTCGCAGGTGTATGAGATCTTGTGGTCGGCCTTGTCCGGCGCCGCGACCGCCCTTCCTGATTACCAGCCGCCCGCGGCGAGCCACTGCTCGAGCACGGGCAGTTTCTCGACACCGAAGAAGGGTTCCCCGTCCACGATAAAGAAGGGCGAGCCGAACACGCCCTGGGCAAGCGAGTCGTCCACGTTCCGGCGCAGCAGCCGCGCCGGCGAGCCCTGCGCGCGGGCAGCTTCGTAGCCGGCCCAGTCGAAGGCGGCGTCTTGCGCGCACTGCCGCAGCACCGCGAGTTTGCCGATGTCGCCGCACTCGACGAAGTAGCTGTGGAAGATGCGTCCGGCCAGATGCTTTGCGCGCTCCGGATCCTGTGACTTGGCCCAGGCGAAAAGCCGCCCGGCCTCCACTGGCCGCGAGACTGGAAGGCTTGCGCTTCGCTCGAACGGCACGGCGTACTGGCGGGCGTAGCGGATCGCATCGCGGATCACGTAGGCGCCCTTGAGCGGCAGCTCCACGATGGGCGGGATGTTCATCACCTTCAGGACGCTGATGCCCAGCAGCATCGAGGTCCACTCCACCCGCCTGCCGTAACGCGCGGCCAGCTCGTCGATCCGCAGGCTGGCGAAGTAGCCGAAGGGGGAAATGAAGTCGAAATAGAACTCGACCGGCTTCAGTGCGTCACCGGTCACCTACTTCGCTTCCAGCTTGATGGACTGGGCCAGGCGGCGCAGCTTGTCGGTTTCGTCGGCGTAGAACTTCGCGGCCTGCTGCAGCGTGTAGCCGGGCTCGGGGATGACGCTGCCGTTCTCGAGCGAGAACTTGACGTATTCGGGGCTGCGGATCGCCTCGTTCACGGCGGCATTCACCTTGCCCGCGGCTTCCGCCGGCAGCGAGGCGGGACCGAACATGCCGAGCCAGACGTTGTGGTGAAAGCCTTTGGCCTGGCTGGATTCGTCCACCGTGGGCACGTTGGGCAGCTGTGGGTTGCGGCGCGCGCCGGTCACCGCCATCGGCTTCACCCGGCCCGAATTGATCAGGCCTACCGTCTGCCCCGCCACCGGCAGGAAGGCCATGTCCACCTGGTTGCCCATCAGGTTGTTGATCGTGGGACCCATCCCCTGGAAGGGCACATGGAGCAGCTGCACGCCGGCGCGGGCGCGCAGGTCCTCTCCAACCAGGTGGTACAGCGAGCCATTGCCGAAGGAGGCGTAGCTCAATTCCTTGCTTCGCGCATGGGCCACCAGCTCGTCCAGCCCCGCAAGCGCCAGGCCGGGCCTTGTGACCACGACGAAGTCCGTCACAGTCATCAAGGCGAGCAGCCGCAGGTGTTCGGGCTTGTAGCGCGCGCTCTGGATGGCCAGCGGCGCCAGCACGGTGTCGCTGGCGGTTCCCATGAACAGCACATGCCCGTCGGGCGGCGCGTTCAGCATTTTCTGCACGCCGATGGAGCCGCCCGCGCCCGGCGCGTTCTCGACGATGACGGTTTGGCCCCAGGCCTTTTGCAGCTGCGGCTGCACGACACGGGCGGTCACGTCGGTGGCGCCGCCGGGCGGAAAGCCGACGACAACGGAAACGTTGCGCGAGGCGAAGACGGACGCTTGAGCCCGTGCGACGCGTGCGGCGGGCAAAAGCGCGGCCAAGACCGCCGCCGACGCGGCGCGCCTGTTGATCGAATGCATGGTTGTCTCCTGGTTGGGGGTATCAGGCGGAGCCCGCCTGCGGTGAAGCCCAGTCGATGCTGAGCAGGTAACCCTTGAGCGCGGTGGCGATGCGGCTGCGGGTTTCCTGCGCGGAAACCGCACCCGGCCGCAACGCGATGCGCACCACCTGGCCGCGGCCCGGGTCGTCCCGCACCAGGAGGCTTTCGATCGGCTCGTCGCCCAGCAGCTCGCGCAGATGGTGCTCGGCGCATTGCTGCCGCAGCGCCGGCTTGAAGATCTTGCCCACCGCCGTCATCGGCAGTTGCTCGACGATGAACACCTTGCGCGGGAGCGCCGGCGGCTCGCTGATGTGGGCCTTGGCGAAAGTGACCAGTTCCTCCCCGGTCGCGGTGACTCCGGGCCGCAGCGTCACATAAGCCACCGGCACTTCGCCGGCGTAGGCATCGGGCATGCCGACCGCCCCCGCGTCCGCCACGGCCGGATGGCGCATCAGGCATTCCTCGATTCCCGCCGGATCGATGTTGTGGCCGCTGCGGATGATCAGGTCCTTCGCCCGTCCGGTGATGAAGACCCGGCCGCTGTCGTCCACATAGCCGACATCGCCCGTGACCAGCCAGCCGTCCGCGGTGAACAGGTTGCGCGATTGCGCCGCATCCTTGTAGCCCGGGGTGACGTTGGCGCCACGCACCACCAGCATGCCGGGCTCGCCGGGCTCGCAGAAGCGGTCGCCGGCCTGCGCACCGGAAAGCTCGCGCGCCCTCACTTCGCAAAAAGCGATCGGGCATCCGGCCGATCCCAGCACCCGCGTGCGCGACATCGGGTCCACGCAGATCACGCCGCCGGTTTCGGTCATGCCGTACAGCTCGCGCACGGGCTTGCCGGTGATGTGTTCCAGTTGCTCGGCCACGCTGCGCGGCAACAACGAGGCGCCCGAGATGTTGACGCGCACCCGGGAGAAGTCGGCACCGCCCGGATCGACCTTCACCACGGCCGACAGCGCCGTGGGCACGCCGCCGACGATGGTCGTGCGCGTGCGCTCCACGATCCGCCAGAACTTGGCGACGATCTGCGGGTTGCGAAAGCCCGCGGGAGAAAGGATCACCACTTCGGCGCCCGCCACGAACATCGAGAGACTGCAGAAGATGGCCCCGCCGACGTGAAACAACGGCAGGCCGTTGACGATGACGTCGTCGGGCCCGGCGGCCACGGCGCAGGCGCCACCGAAGGCGCCCGCCAGCTGGTTGCGGTGGGTGTGGATCACCAGCTTGGGCGCGCCGGTGGTGCCGCCGGTGTGGAAGTAGGCGGCGACGTCGTCCAGTGCCGGCAGGTCGCTGAAGGCCAGCTGCGGCGGCTGGGCGCGCAGCAAGTCTGCCAGCAAGTGCACGCCCGAACCCTCGCCGGCCCGCTCACCGCCGACCTGCACCAGCGTGTGGATGGCGGGGAGCATGCCCTTGACCAGATTCGCTTTCTGCCAGATCTCGGTGCCCGGCAGTGGGCCAAGCGCCACCACGACCTTGGCGCCGGCGGCGCGGCACAGTGCCGCGATTTCCTCGGCCTTCAGCAAGGGATTGAGCGGCAGCACCGATGCGGCGGTTGCCGCGCCCCACAGCACGAAATGCGTCTCGGGCAGCGATGGCAGCATGTAGGCGACCACATCGCCGCGCCGCAGACCGAGCGCGCGAATCGCATTGGCTGTTCGCGCCACACCCTCGACGAACTCGGTGTAGCTGAGCTTTCGCGGCTCGGCGTCCGGGTCGGCGCCCAGCAACGTGATCGCGGTCTTGCCGCCCTGGGCACGGGCGGTGCGCTGGATCGCCTCGTAGACGTTGCGCACACCCACCCAATCCTGGAACGTCGCGCCGGCCGCGGGTGGTTCGATAGCGCCGCGCCTCGCTTCTGTATTCGCACTCATGCATTTGTCTCCTTTTTCGCGCCGGCGTCGCCGCGCCGTGATGCCTCCACGACGGCGTCCCTCAGTACCCGGCCGAACTCGAGGGAGCCCACCGCGGAAAAGCCGCCGTCGATCGTGATCACCGTGCCATTGACGTACTGGCCCGATGGGCTGGCCAGGTACAGCGCCAGGTCGGCGATCTCCTGCTTCGAGGCGCCGCGGCCCGAAGGAATGGATTGCAGCAGCCGGTTCCAGCTCTCCTGCCCCTTCGGCGCCAGCCGCTCCATGCCCTCGGTCTGCTCCACCGGCCCCGGCGCGATGCCGACGCAGCGGATGCCATCGGCGGCCCACTCGATCGCCAGCGCGCGGATCAGCATGTCCACCCCGGCCTTGGCGGCACAGACATGCGCTTGCGCAAAGGTGGGCATGGTGGATTGCACGGCCGAGATGGCCAGCACCATGGCCGAGGGCTTGCGCATGAACTCGTGCGCGGCCCGCAAGGTATTGAAGGTGCCGATCAGGTCCGTTTCCACCACCGCACGGAAGCCGTTGGCGCTCATCCCGGTGGCCGGCGCGACGAAATTGCCGGCCGCCCCGGCCACCACGATGTCGATGTCGCCGAACGCCGCATGCGCCTGCTCGATGGCGGCGCGCAGCGAGTCGTAGCTGCGCACGTCGGCGGAGAAGCCCGCGGCGCGGCCGCCCGCGGTCTCGATCTGGGCGGCGGCGTCGCGCGCCTTGTCGCCATCGCGCCCGGCGATGGCGACCGTGGCACCGGCCGCTGCATAGGTGTTTGCGATCTGCCGGTTGATGCCGCTGCCGCCGCCGGTGATGAAGGCCGTCTTGCCGCGCAGCAGGCCGGGCTGGAAAGTGACGCTGGGTGTCATGACCGCGCTCCTGCCTCAGGCCTTCCTCGCGCGTTTGGGCCCCGTGGAAGGGGAGCCGGCAAGCGCCGGGGACTTCTTCCCGCGTCC
>DATMBW010000388.1:0-5741 GCA_035559095.1 Ramlibacter sp. | reverse complement strand
TCATGGGCTTACCGAAGTAAGTGTCCGCTGCCGCCCCAAAGCCGTAGGCGCGGTTACCCAGGAAGATCTGGTTCATGTAGATCTCGAGAATCTGGTCCTTGGTGAGGAGGTGCTCGAGCTTGAACGTCAGCAGGACTTCATAGAGCTTTCGTGTGAAGGTTTTTTCAGACGACAGGTAGACATTGCGCGCGACCTGCATGGTGATGGTGGACGCGCCCTGGCTCTTGACCCGGCCGAGGTTGGCCACTCCGGCGCGGATCAGGCCGCGGTAGTCTACGCCCCCGTGGGAATAGAAACGCGCATCCTCGATCGCCAGCACGGCGTCTTTCATGACCTTTGGAATCTGCGCGATCGGCGTCAGGTTGCGGCGCTCTTCCCCGAACTCCCCGATGAGCACGCCGTCGGCCGAAAAGACGCGAAGCGGCAGCTTTGGCCGGTAGTCGGACAGGTCGGAAATGTCCGGCAGGTTGGGATAAGCCACCGCCAGCGCGACACTGGCGATGATCACGACGGACGCCACGCCCGCCAGCACCACGCCCACTGTCCACAAAGCCGTGCGCAGGAGCATGCCCGGCCAACTGCGCTGCGCCTTCCCGCGCGGTCGCGAGGATGGCGACGCGCCATGCTCGTCGAATGAGGGGTCAGAAGGCATAAATTTTCAGTAGCGTCCCATCGGAGACAGGCCATTATAAAAATGAGCGCCCCCGCGGGCAGTCCTCGAAAAAGCTGATCGGTAAGCCAGCCATCGCCCCGCGCGCAGGACCTCGCTGCTTTCGAGTATGGCAGGTTCTGCGTCGGTTTTTGGCAACGGTCCAAGCACCCTGAAACGGGAAAATCCTTTGCGTGACAAGGATGTTACTGCTAGCATTGAAGTGAAACCTTAAGTTTGTTACGCCTGGAGACAAGGGCGTTTCAGGAGACGGAAATTGAGCTCTTCGGGGTCGTTTTTTAGCCGCCAGCCCGCGCCACTGCTGGGCTTGGACATCAGCTCTTCCAGCGTGAAGCTGGTCGAGCTGGGCCGTGACAAGGCGGGGAACCTGGTGCTGGAGCGTTGCGCCATCGAGCCGCTCGAGCGCGGTTGGATCACGGATGGCAATGTCGAGAAGTTCGACGAGGTGGCGGACGCCATGCGCCGGGTCGTGAAGAAAAGCGGCACGCGGGCCAAGAATGTGGCCATGGCGCTGCCACCCTCGGCCGTCATCACCAAGAAGATCATCCTGCCGGGCGGATTGTCCGAGCAGGGCCTGGAGGCCCAGGTGGAGGCCGAAGCCAACCAGTACATCCCGTTCTCGCTGGACGAGGTCAGCCTGGATTTCTGCGTGGTCGGGCCGAGCACGACCTCGGCCGGGGACGTGGAAGTGCTGATCGCCGCCTCGCGCCGTGAAAAAGTGCAGGACCGCCAGGGATTGGCCGAGGCGGCCGGCCTCAAGCCGGTCATCATTGACGTGGAGTCCTACGCTTCGCGGCTGGCCGCCAGCCGGCTGATCCAAGTGCTGCCCAACCAGGGGGTCGACACCATGGTTGCCCTGTTCGAAGTGGGCGCTTTCACCACCAGCATGCAGGTGATCCGCAACGAGGAGGTGCTCTACGACCGCGACCAGGCATTCGGCGGCGCCCAGTTGACGCAGCTGATCGTGCGCCAGTACGGCTTTTCGCCGGAAGAGGCCGAAAACAAGAAGCGCAACGGTGACCTGCCGGAAGACTACGAATCCGGCGTCCTCAAGCCCTTTGTCGAGAGCATGGCGCAGGAAGTGGCGCGCGCCCTGCAGTTCTTCTTTACCAGCACCCCGCATAACCGGGTCGATTACGTGATGCTGGCCGGCGGTTCGGCGGCCCTGCCGGGTCTGACGGATGCCGTGACGATGCAGACCTCGTTCCCGTGCAACCTCGCCAATCCCTTCGAGGGGATGCAGGTGGGCGCCGGGGTGCGCGAGAAGAAGATGCGCCGCGAGGCGCCGTCGTATCTCACGTCCTGCGGCCTGGCCATGCGGAGGTTCCTGCAGTGATCCTGATCAACCTGCTTCCCCACCGCGAGGCCGCGCGCAAGCGCAGGCGCGAGTCCTTCTATGCATCGCTGCTTGCGTCGGCCCTGGCGGGCGTCGTCGTCGCCGGCGGGATCTACGTGTGGTATGCGGCCCAGATCTCGGAGCAGCAGGGCAAGAACCTGGTGCTCTCCAACGAGATCAAGCGGCTGGAGGGACAGATCAAGGAGATTGCCACCCTCCAGGCGGAGATTGCCGCCCTGCGCGCTCGCCAGCAGGCGGTGGAGGACCTGCAAGCCGACCGCAACATGCCGGTGCACCTCTTGAACGAATTTGTGCGCCAGCTGCCCGACGGTGTCTACCTGACCAACCTGAAGCAGGACAACCAGGTGGTCTCCATTCAAGGCGTCGCCCAATCCAACGAGCGGGTTTCCCAGCTGCTGCGCAATCTCGGCAACAACAGTCCCTGGCTGGCCAAGCCCGACCTGGTCGAGATCACTTCCGGTTCGGTCGCACTCAGCCCCCGCGACCAGCGGCGTGTCTCGAATTTCACAATGAAGGTCAGGCTCTTGCGGGCTACCGACGTGCAAAAGGCCACGAGTGCTGCCAGTGCCGCCAGTGCCGCCAGTGCGACCAGTGCCGCCAGTGCGACCAGTGCGACCAGTGCCACAAGAGCCGCCAGTGCCGCGAGTGCGACCAGTGCCACCAGAGCGGCGTCAGCCGCGGCCGGGAGCGCTTCAGCTCCCGTGAAAACCTAAATCGCCATGGCTATCAAGCAGATTCCCAAGTTCAAGGCCGCAGCACTTCAGGAAGCGCTGCTAGGGCAATTCCGGGGCCTCAACCCGCGCGACCCCGCCTCGTGGCCCGCGCTGCCGCGCGTCGCACTGTGCCTGGTGTTGCTGGCCGCCATCGTGGTGGCGCTGTGGTTCGCCTGGCTCGAGAGTTCCGATGCGGAGCTGGAAGCGGAGCGCAATAAGGAAATCGCCCTGCGCGAGGACTACCGCAAGAAGCTGGCGCTGGCAGTCAATCTCGATGCCCTCAAGAAGCAGCGCGAACAGGTGCAGCACTACGTCACGCAACTGGAAAAACAGCTGCCCAGCAAGGCCGAGATGGACGCGCTGCTGTCGGACATCAATCAGGCGGGGTTGGGCCGCGGCCTGAGCTTCGAGCTGTTCCGCCCGGGCCAGGTGGGTGTGAAAGAGTACTACGCCGAACTGCCGATCGCCTTGCGTGTGACCGGCAGGTTCCACGACGTCGGGTCGTTCGCGGCCGATATCGCCAACCTGTCGCGCATCGTCACGCTCAACAACCTCGGCGTGACGCCGAACAAGGACGGCACGCTCATCATGGACGCCACCGCGAAGACGTACCGCTACCTCGACGGTGACGAAGTCGCGGCTCAGCGCAAGGCAGCGCCGGGAGCGAAAAAGAAATGACATTCAACAACGCGGTGACGGCAGTCGCCATTGCCCTGGCGCTCACGGCCTGCGGATCGTCCGGCCAGGAAGAGCTGCAGGCCTGGATGAACGAGCAGCGCGCCCAGACGCGGCCCAAGGTGGAGCCGATTCCGGAGCCCAAGAAGTTCACGCCCCAGGCGTACACCCAGGAAGCGTCCACCGATCCGTTCAGCAACCTGAAGCTGACACAGGCGCTCAAGCGCGAGTCGGCGCAGTCGACCTCGAACGCGGCATTGGCGGCACCCGAAATCGCCCGGCGCAAGGAACCGCTGGAGAGTTTTCCGCTCGACTCGATGAAGATGGTGGGAAGCATGGTCAAGGAGGGTCGGCCGGTCGCGCTCGTGCGCGTGGACAACCTGCTCTATCAGGTTCGTCCCGGCAACTACCTGGGACAGAACTTCGGGAAGATCATGAAGGTGGGGGAAACCGAAGTGGTCCTGCGCGAAATCGTGCAGGACGCGGCCGGTGAGTGGATAGAACGCATCGCCACATTGCAACTGCAAGAGAGGTCAAAGTGAACAAGAACCAGATCAGTTGGCGGCGTGCGTGGGCCTTCGCGTGCCTCTTTTTCGCCGCGGCGTGGCCGTTCGCCGCGCAGGCCCAGAACGTGGTCGAATCGGTGACCAGTTCGCTCCAGGCCGGCGTCGAGGTCGTGCGCATCGATTTCTCCCAGCCGCTCACGGCCATCCCCGCGGGATTCGCGATCCAGGCGCCGGCGCGCATCGCGCTGGACATTCCCGGCGCGAAAAACGGCCTGGGCCGCTCCACCGTGGAGATCAACCAGGGCAATCTCCGGTCCGTGAACGTGGTGCAGGCCGGTGACCGCACCCGCCTGGTCCTGAACCTGAAATCCGCCGCGGCCTACAAAGCCCAGCTGCAGGGCAAGTCGCTCCTGGTGGTGCTAGAGCAGGCCGCGGTCGCCGGACCCGCGGCCACGACCGCGCCCGTATTCGCCGAGAGCCGCAACTCTGAAATGCAACCCATCAGGGACGTGGATTTCCGGCGCGGCAGCGACAGCTCCGCCAGGGTGATCGTGGACTTGCCCAGCAACCAGGTGGGCGTCGATATCCGCCAGCAGGGCCAGAACCTGGTCGTCGAATTCCTCAAGTCCTCGCTGCCGGAAGGCCTGCGCCGCCGGCTGGACGTGTCCGACTTCGGCACCCCCGTGCAAACCGTGACCACATTCCAGGCCGGTGACAGGGTCCGTGTGGTGATCGAGCCCAAGGGAGCCTGGGAACACAGCGCCTACCAGAGCGACAACCAGTTCGTGGTCGAGGTGCGGCAGGTGAAGATCGATCCCTCCAAGCTCACGCAGGGTCCTGGTTTCGGTGGTGAAAAGCTGTCGCTGAATTTCCAGAACATCGAGGTGCGCTCACTGCTGCAGGTCATCGCCGATTTCACCAACTTCAACATCGTCACGTCCGACTCGGTTTCGGGCGCGGTGACCCTGCGCCTGAAGGACGTGCCGTGGGACCAGGCGCTCGATATCGTGCTGCAGGCCAAGGGCCTTGGTATGCGCAAGAGCGGCAACGTCATCTGGATCGCACCCAAGGACGAGATCGCGGCGAAGGAAAAGCTGGACCTCGAATCGCGCGTCGCCATCCAGAGCCTGGAGCAGTTGAGGACACAGTCGTTCCAGCTGAACTACACGAAGGCGGTCGACATCGCCGCACAGCTTACGGCTGGAACCGGTGCCGCCCGCATCCTCAGCACGCGCGGCAGCGTGATCGCCGAGCCCCGCACGAACCAGCTGTTCGTCACCGACATCACATCGCGCCTGGAATCCGTGCAGCAACTCATCGCCAAGCTGGACATCGCTGTGCGCCAGGTGTTGATCGAGGCGCGGATCGTCGAAGCCTCCGACACGTTCGGCAAGTCGCTCGGCGTGCGGCTGGGAGGCAGCGATTTGCGCGGAGTACGGGGCGGCGATCCGGGTTACGCGGTCGGCACTGGCGGCAGCCGCGTGGCGCTAGGGGGGACCTACGACGCGGTGTCGGCGACCACGGGCGAGAGCGTCAACACGCTGAACACCGTCAACACCACTTTTGTCAACCTTCCAGCGGTCGGCCAGGGCGGTTTCACTCCTTCGACGTTTGCGATTTCGCTGTTCAGCGCTGCGGCGAATCGCTTCCTCAATCTCGAGCTGTCCGCTCTGGAGGCGGACGGCAAGGGCAAACTGGTTTCCAGCCCGCGCATTGTCACGGCCGACCAGACCAAGGCCATGATCGAGCAGGGCACCGAGTTCCCTTACCAGCAGGCCACTTCCAGCGGCGCCACGGCGGTGGCCTTCCGCAGGGCGACG
>DATMBW010000387.1:0-2985 GCA_035559095.1 Ramlibacter sp. | reverse complement strand
CGATGCGTACTTCCAGTTCGCGCGCAACATGGTCAAGGGCATGGCCAAGAACCTGCCGGCCCCGGCCAAGTGCGTGGATGCCGTCGAAGCGGCGACGCGGGGCCGGTTCGAGGACGGCCTGGCCAGGGAACGCGAGTTGTTCGTCTACCTGATCCAGACGCCCGAGAGCGCCGCATTGCGCCATATCTTTTTTGCCGAGCGCGCCGCTTCGAAAATTCCCGATGTGCCGGCGGATACGACCCAGCGCGAGATCAAGTCGGTGGCCGTCATCGGAGCGGGCACCATGGGCGGTGGCATCTCGATGAACTTCCTGAATGCCGGCATCCCGGTGACCATGCTGGAGATGAAGCAGGAGGCGCTCGATCGCGGCATCGCGACCATCCGCAAGAACTACGAGGCCCAGGTCAAGAAGGGCAAGCTGAAAGCCGACAAGTACGAGCAGCGCATGAGCCTGCTCAAGACCACACTCGACTACAAGGACCTGAAAGACGCCGACCTGGTGATCGAGGCGGTCTTCGAGGAAATGGGCGTCAAGCAGAAAGTGTTCGAGACGCTGGACGCGGTCATGAAGCCGGGCGCGATCCTGGCTTCCAATACCTCGACCCTGGACGTGGACAAGATCGCCGCGTTCACCAAGCGGCCGCAGGACGTGATCGGCATGCATTTCTTCAGCCCCGCCAACGTCATGAAGCTGCTGGAGGTGATCCGCGGCGCGAAGACGGGCAAGGACGTGCTGGCCACCGTGATGAGCCTGGCCAAGAAGATCAAGAAGACGGCCGTGGTCTCCGGCGTGTGCGACGGCTTCATCGGCAACCGCATGGTCGAGCAGTACAGCCGTCAGGCCGGCTTCCTGCTGGACGAGGGCGCGACGCCCCAACAGGTGGACAAGGCGATCGAGAAATTCGGCTTCGCCATGGGCCCGTTCCGCATGGGCGACCTGGCCGGCAACGACATCGGCTGGGCCATCCGCAAGCGCCGTGTGGTGGAACACCCCAACATGCTGTACAGCCGCACGGCCGACAAGCTGTGCGAGCTGGGCCGCTTCGGCCAGAAGACCGGCGCGGGCTGGTACGACTACCAGGCCGGCAAGCGTGACGCCATTCCGTCAGCCGTGGTCAACAAGATGGTCGAGGACCACCGCAAGGAGTTGGGCATCACACCGCGCAAGATTTCCGATGAGGAAATCGTCCAGCGCCTGGTGTTCGCCCTGGTCAACGAAGGCGCGCACATCCTGGAAGACGGCATCGCCTCGCGCGCCAGCGACATCGACATGGTGTACCTGACCGGCTACGGCTTCCCGCTGCACCGCGGCGGCCCGATGCTCTATGCCGACCAGGTGGGCCTGTTCAATGTCGTGCAGGCCATGAAGCGCTTCCAGCGCAATCCGCGCGACGACGCGAAGTTCTGGGAACCCGCGCCGCTGCTGGCCCGCCTGGCGGCCGAAGGCAAAACCTTCAATTGAAATTTTAGTATCCGTAGAAAGGTCAAGCCATGAGCAACGCTGTCATTGTCTCTACCGCCCGCACGCCCCTGGCCAAGAGCTGGAAGGGTGCTTTCAACATGACGCACGGCGCTACGCTGGGCGGACACGTGGTCAAACACGCGCTGCAGCGCGCCGGCATCGACGCCGCCGCCGTGGAAGACGTGATCATGGGGTGCGCGAACCCCGAGGGCGCCACCGGCGCCAACATCGCGCGGCAGATCGCGCTCATGGCCGGCTGCCCGGTCACCGTGTCCGGCATGACCGTGAACCGCTTCTGCTCGTCCGGCCTGCAAACCATCGCGCTGGCTTCGCAGCGCGTCATGACGGGCGAGGGCGAGGTGTACGTGGCCGGTGGGGTCGAAAGCATCTCCTGCGTGCAGCAGGAGTTGAACATGCACATGATGAAGGACCCCGAGCTGGACCAGAAGAAGCCCGAGATCTACTGGTCGATGCTGCAGACGGCCGAGCAGGTGGCCAAGCGCTACAACATCGGCCGCGAGGTCATGGACGAATACGGCGCCGCCAGCCAGCAAAAGGCCTGCGCCGCGCAAGCCGCCGGCAAGTTCGATGCCGAGATCGCGCCGATCGCCGTGAAGGCCGGCGTGGCCGATCCGGTGATGGGCCTGCGCACCAAGGAGGTCACCGTCAGCAAGGATGAAGGCACCCGCGAAGGCACGACCAAGGAAGGCATCAGCGGCATCAAGCCCGCGCTGCCCGGCGGCGTGATCGCCGCGGGCAATGCCAGCCAGTTCTCCGACGGGGCCGGCGCCTGCGTGGTGGTGAGCGAAGAGTACGCGAGCCGCAACAACCTCAAGCCTCTCGGCCGCTTCCTGGGCTTCGCCGTCGCCGGCTGCGAACCAGATGAGATGGGCATAGGCCCGGTGTTCGCGGTGCCCAAGGTGCTCAAGAAGCTGGGCCTGAAAGTCAGCGACATCGACCTGTGGGAGCTCAATGAAGCGTTCGCCGTGCAGGTGATCTACTGCCGCGACAAGCTCGGCATTCCGAATGACCGGCTGAACGTCAACGGCGGCGCCATTGCGTTGGGCCATCCCTATGGCGTGTCGGGCCAGCGGCTGACCGGCCATGCCCTGATCGAGGGCAAGCGGCGCGGCGCCAAGCGCGTCGCCGTGACAATGTGCATCGGCGGCGGCATGGGCGCGGCAGGCGTGTTCGAAGTTCTTTGATTTGGTTGAAGTCATCCCGGGCTTGACCCGGGATCCATGCGTCTTTGATCGGACTCGGCCGAAGACACGGATTGCGGGGCCGGGCCGGAGCTTGATGCCTCGGCACGCGCATAGCGCAGGCCCGGCATTGGGCTCGCTTCACTGGACAGCTGCGCGCCCCGGGCGTTCCGCGAGTCCAGTCCGCAATGACACTTTAATTTCGGGTCACCCATGTCGTTTCGTCAGACACTTGAGTTCCTCCTGTACGACTGGATCAAGGCCGAAGAGCTGACCGGCCGCGCCCGCTTTGCCGATCACTCGCGCGAAACCTTCGACGCC
>DATMBW010000386.1:0-2328 GCA_035559095.1 Ramlibacter sp. | reverse complement strand
CGTGGCCAGCCAGGCCGTGAACGCCGCCAAGACCACCACGAGCGCCAAGAAGCGCTGAGACCTTGTGAATGCGGAGCTCCTGCGTCCACCCAAGTGGAGCAGTAACTCTACAACTCACGGAGCACCTATACGACACTCTTGTCATTGAGCGGGAGCTCTTCAGGTTGTCTCCTCGGGTCCTTTCGACACCCTACGGGTTCAGGGATCCTTAGCCCCAGTCGCAAGACTGGGGCTTTTTTATTGCCGCCCCTTGGGGCGAGGGAGCGCAGCGACGCTCGCCCCAGTCGCAAGACTGGGGCTTTTTTATTGCCGTCCCTTAGGGGACTCTATTTCGCCTTCGCCTCGATCGCCGCCTTCAGTTGCGGCAGCATCCGCTGCATGGCCGCGCGGCCTGCGTCGATGGCCCTGCGCCTGGCGCCGAAATCAGCGCCGCCGACGCCCGCCAACGCCGGCCGGACAACCACTTCCGCATCCCGCAACTCGTAGCTGTTGATGCTCTTGCCCATGATGGCGAAGGTCTGCAACAGGATCTGGACCGGGTCGCCGGCCTGGTTGCCCTCGGGAGCGCTGGAAATATCCACCGCGATCACCAGCTCGGCGCCCATCTGGCGTGCATAGCGCACGGGCGTCGGGGCCACGAGCCCGCCATCGACGTATTCCTGGTTGCCGATCTTCACGGGCAGGAACAGCGCGGGCACGGCACTGGAAGCGCGCACCGCCGTGCCGGTGTCCCCGCGCTGGAACAACACTCCGGCGCCGCTATGGAGGTCGGTCGCGACGATGCCCAGCGGCAGCGGCATCTGCTCAATCGGTTTGCCCGAGACATGGGCATTGACGTAGCGCGCCAAGGCTTCGCCCCGGAGCATGCCCCGGTTGAAGATCGGAAGCGTCCAATCCGCGAAAGCGGCCTCTTCCATGCTCTCTGCAACCTGCTGCAGTTGCTGGCCATTGCGCCCGCTGGCGTAGAGCGTCGCGACCAGGCTGCCGGCCGACGTTCCCACCACGAGGTCAGGCCGTACGCCCGCTTCCTCCAGGATCTGGATCACGCCCACGTGGGCGAAGCCCCTGGCGGCGCCTCCCCCCAGCGCCAGCCCGATCGTGGGCGGCCGCTTCGCCAGGGGTTGGGGCGGCGCCGCAACGGTTTCACCCTGGCGCGGACTCGAAGCACATGCCGCCAGTAGCGCGATGGCGCAAAAAGCCATCAGCCAGGTAGTGATCCGCATACAATTGCGAATGATTCGCGTTTGCCTTATCATTGCCCTCTTACCATTCAAATCGCTTACCAAGGAACTCCTCATGCTCACCAAAGCTCTTGGCCTTGCCTCAACCCTGCTGGCGCTTTCCACCGGCGCCATCGCCCAGGAGCAGGTGCTCAACCTGTATTCGGCCCGGCACTACTCCACCGACGAGGCGCTGTATGCCAACTTCACCAAGGCCACCGGCATCAAGATCAACCGCGTCGATGCGGATGACGCCGGTATTCTCGCCCGGCTGAAAGCCGAGGGCGCCGCGTCGCCGGCCGACGTGATCCTGCTGGTCGACGCCGCCCGCCTGTACAAGGGCGAGGTCGACGGCCTGTTCCAGCCGATCAGGTCCAAGCTGCTGGAGGACGCCATCCCGGCCCAGTACCGCGGCAAGACCACGGCCGAGGGCACACCCTGGTTCGGCTTCTCCACCCGGGCGCGCGTGATCGTGTACGACAAGCAAAACGTCAAGCGCGACGACGTCGATACCTACGAAGAGCTCGCCGATCCCAAGAACAAGGGCAAGGTCTGCATCCGCTCGGGTTCGCATCCGTACAACCTGTCCCTGTTCGGCGCCGTGACCGAGCATCTGGGCGAGCAGAAGGCGGAAGCCTGGCTCAAGGGCGTCGTCGCCAACCTGGCGCGCGATCCCAAAGGCGGGGACACCGACCAGATCAAGGCCGTGGCCTCCGGCGAATGCCAGATCGCGGTGAGCAACACCTACTACATCGCCCGGTTGATCCGCTCGACCAAGCCGGAAGACAAGGCGCTGATGGAACGCGTCGCCGTCGTCTTCCCCAACCAGAATTCCTGGGGCACGCACGTGAACATCGCCGGAGGCGCGGTGGCACGGCATGCCAAGAATCCAGCCAACGCGGTCAAGTTCATGGAGTACCTGGCCAGCCCCGAAGCGCAGAACTACTTTGCCAACGGCAACAACGAGTGGCCGGTCGCCCGCGGCGTGAAAGTCAGCAACCCCGCACTGCAGACGATGGGTGGCGGCGGCGACTTCAAGGCCGAAACCATTCCAATGGCCGCTGTCGGCGCGAACCAGGCGAAGGTGCAGCAGATGCTGGATCGCGTG
>DATMBW010000385.1:0-6501 GCA_035559095.1 Ramlibacter sp. | reverse complement strand
GCCATCGGGTGTGAACAGGAAACCCGAACCTGCGCCGCTGCGGCGACCGGCCTTGACGCGCACGGCCGCCACGCTCGGGCCCACCCGTTCCACCACGTCGCTGACGGTGAGTGAATAGGCGTCGAGTAAAGGTGCGTCGCGGGCTCCCACGCTTTTCTCCAGGCAGGAGAGTCAGATGGTTTCGGCCCGGGCTTTTGCAAGGGCCTGCAACGAATGCCCGGCTGCCGGATAGGCCACGGTCGAGGTGGGCGCCGGGGGTCCTTGCCACACGTAGCAGCCTACGTGGCCGGCGATTGTCGAAACGCGCCGGCTTCCTTCGTCGTGTGACCAGAGGCGCGCATTTCCTGCCGCTTCGCCATCTCAACAGCAAGGAGCATTCCATGAGATTCATGATCATCGTCAAGGCCACCGCCGACTCCGAAGCCGGCCGCTTCCCCGACGACAGCGAAAAGATGTTTGCCGCGATGGCGGACTACCACGAGCAACTCGCCAAGGCGGGTGTGCTGCTCGACGCTTCGGGCTTGCAGCCCAGCGGCAAAGGCTGGCGCGTCCGCTACGACGGCGACCGGCGCACGGTTGTGGACGGTCCCTTCACCGAGAGCAAGGAGCTCATCGCCGGCTACACCCTGATCCAGGTGCGCAACCGCGCTGAAGCGCTGGAATGGTCGCGCCGTTTCCCCAATCCGGTGGGCGAGGGCAAGCCGGCCGAGATCGAAGTGCGGCAACTCTACGAAATGGACGACTTCAAGGACGTCGTCCAACCCGCGACCGCCGGACGCTTCAAGGACATCGGGATGAAGTGAGAGCGCGCGAGGATAGCGGCGGTGGCATCATCCCTTGATGACCGGGAGCAAGCCATGAGCGAAATCCAATCCACACCCGCCGGCGCCGAACGGGGGGAAATCGTAAGCGTCCGTGTCATCGACGCACCGCGCGAGAAGGTGTTCAAGGCCTTCGCCGATCCAACCCATCTGGCCCGTTGGTGGGGGCCGAGCGGCTTTCGAAACACGTTCGAGGACTTCGACTTCCGGCCCGGCGGCACCTGGCGCTTCACCATGCACGGCCCCGACGGCACCGATTACCCGAACCGCAGCGTCTTCCTCGATATCCAGGAGCCCTCACGCATCGTGTTCGAGCACGAGTCGCCGCACGAATTTCGCATGAACATCACGCTTGACGATGAAGGCGGCAAGACCCGATTGGAGTGGCGCATGCGGTTCGAGTCCGCGCCGGAGCGTGACCGTGTCGCCAAGGTTGCGGTGTCCGCCAACGAGCAGAACTTCGACCGTTTGGAAGCGGAACTGGCTCGGATGAGCTGAAGGGCTGCCCAGCTCTCGATCTGTCCCGCAAAGTATCAGGAAAGGAGTCGTCAATGGCACGCCAGATCTACGTCAACCTTCCCGTCAAGAACCTCGAACGCGCCAAGGCGTTTTTCGGCAGCCTCGGTTTCGCTTTCAACCCGCAATTCACCAACGAGTCGGGCGCCTGCATGGTGATCAGCGACAACATTTACGCCATGCTGCTCACCGAAAGCTTCTTCCAGACATTCACCAAAAAACCCGTGGCCGACGCGAACCGCAGCACCGAGGTGCTGGTATGCCTGTCGTGCGAAAGCCGCGCCGAGGTGGACGAAATGGTGCGCAAGGCGCTCGCCGCAGGCGGCAAGGCGCCCAACGCGCCGCAGGATCACGGCTTCATGTACGGCCACGGCTTCGAGGACATGGATGGCCATGTCTGGGAGTTGGTGTACATGAATCCGGAAGCGGTTCAGCGTTGAGCGTGAAAAGAAGTCGAGCGTTGGGCGTTTGGCGTTCAGCGTGAAAGGAGGTTGAGCGTTGGGCGCTCAACGCGCAACGCTCGACGCTCAACATGCATTCAGCCACCCATATCGCGATCGACGCGGTCTGGCGCATCGAATCCGCGAAAATCGTCGCCGGCGTCGCGCGCATGGTGCGGGACGTCGGCCTGGCCGAGGAGCTCGCGCAGGATGCGCTGGTGGCGGCTCTGGAGCACTGGCCGGCGGACGGCGTGCCGCGCAACCCCGGCGCCTGGCTGATGGCCACGGCGAAGAACCGGGCGCTGGACCGCCTGCGCCGCGACAAGGCGCTGCAGGGCAAGCTGGAACAAATCGGTCAGGACCTGCAAGCCCAGGAGGCGCTGATCGTGCCGGACTTCGTGGATGCGCTGGACGACCAGCAGGCCGGCGAAATCGGCGACGACCTGCTGCGCCTGATCTTCGCCGCGTGCCATCCCGTGCTCTCCGCGGAAGCGCGGGTGGCGCTGACGCTCAAGCTTCTGGGCGGCCTCACGACGCACGAGATCGCCCGCGCCTACCTGGTGCCAGAGCCCACCATCGCGCAACGCATCGTTCGCGCCAAGCGCACCTTGAGCGAGGCGCACGTGCCGTTCGAGCTGCCGCGCGGCGGTGCGCTGGGAACGCGGCTGGCGTCCGTCCTCGAAGCGGTGTACCTGATCTTCAACGAGGGCTACACCGCTACCGCGGGCGATGCCTGGATGCGACTCGCGCTTTGTGACGAGGCCTTGCGGCTGGCGCGGATGCTGGCCGAGCTGGCGCCCGGCCAGTCCGAAGTGCATGGATTGGCGGCGCTGCTGGAGTTGCAGGCGTCGCGCGCGGCGGCGCGGATCGATGCCACAGGGCGGCCGGTCCTGCTGCTGGAGCAGGATCGAAGTCGCTGGGACCCGCTGCTCATTGGCAGGGGGCTGGCGGCGCTCGAGCGGGCGCAAGCGCTGGGCGGGCAGCTCGGCCCCTACGCGCTGCAAGCGGCCATCGCCGCCTGCCATGCCCGCGCGCACACGGCCGGCGAGACCGACTGGCCCCGCATTGCGGCGACCTACGAAGCGCTGGCGCGGGTTGCGCCGTCGCCGGTGGTGGAACTCAATCGCGCCGTGGCCGTGGGCATGGCCTTCGGCCCGGCCGCCGGGCTGGAAATCATCGACGCGCTGCGCCATGAAAAAGCGCTGCGCAATTACCAATGGTTTCCCAGCGTGCGCGGCGACTTGCTCGCCAAGCTTGGGCGCACGGACGAGGCGCGGGTGGAGTTCGAGCGCGCGGCAACGCTGGCTTCCAACGCGCGTGAACGCGAGCTCTTGCTCGAACGCGTGCGGGCGCTGGGCGCAAGCCGGTAAACGCCCCGCCGGCCGGGTTCGGTGCGCCTGCTATGGCGTGAACTTGATCTGCCCATCGGGCAGCAGGTACAGCACAAGCGCCCGGCCGGCGCTCACGGTGGGACAGTGCGCGCTGCCCGGCGGGCACACCAGCCAGCCGGCAGGGCGGCCGTCGAAGAGCGCATCACCCTGGATCGGCATGATCAGGTCGATCTCGCCGCTGGGATGCGCGTGGTGCGGGCCCGCGATGTCTTTCATGTCCACCACGTCAACCGAGAAGCCGTGCAGTTCGGCCGAAGGTTTGAATATGCGGCCGTAGCGGATGCCGCCGCCTTCGCGGTCGCACAACCATCCTTCGGCGACACCGATCCTGCAACTCGACTTCAAGGCCTCGTAGGTCGCGCTGCCGACGCCGTGCTCCTGGTTCAACCAGGCATCCAGTTCGGCGTCGAGCGGGCGGCCCGCGATCTGGGCCGTGAGCACGGCAATCTGGTCACGAAACTCGATGGGGGTCATGTGTGTACTCCTTGAGATGGACTCACCCTTGCTATCTGCGGGTTGATGCAGTATTGTGCTTGCGTCTAGTTCACAAGCCAAGAAAACTATGTTAAGCATTATAGTGCATGAAGACAGGTCGCCTCCAATGCCCCGCCTGCTCGAGGGGGTGGCTGCCGAGCCGCTGGCGGGCAGCGGAGATGCGGAAGATCGCGCTGACAAGAATCCGTTCCTGGTCGCCTTGGGCGAGCGGGTGCGGGCGCTGCGCTCGCGCCGCGGCCTGACTCGCAAATCCCTGGCCGGCGCCGCCGGTGTGTCCGAACGCCACCTGGCGAATCTCGAATACGGCCTGGGCAACGCCTCGATCCTCGTGTTGCTGCAAGTCGCGCAGGCTCTGCAGTGTTCCCTGGCGGAGTTGATCGGCGACGTGACCACTTCCTCGCCCGAATGGCTGCTGATCCGCGAACTGCTGGAGCACCGGGACGACGCGGCACTGCGCCGGGTGCGCGTCGCGATCGGCGAAATGCTGGGAACCGGCGGCGCCAACGTGTCGCGCAGTTCGAGAATCGCCCTGACCGGCCTGCGCGGGGCCGGCAAGTCCACGCTCGGCAAGATGCTGGCCGAGGACCTGGGTTTTCCGTTCGTGGAGCTGAGCCGGCAGATCGAGCAGGTCGCCGGTTGCAGCATCTCCGAGATCCAGGCGCTCTACGGTGTGAACGCGTACCGGCGCTACGAGCGGCGGGCCATCGAGGAGGTGATCCAGATCTATCCGGAAGCGGTGATCGAGGCGCCGGGTGGCCTGGTCTCCGATGCCGCCACCTTCAACCAGCTGCTGGCCCATTGCACCACCGTGTGGCTGCGGGCGGACGC
The DNA here is from genome assembly GCA_035559095.1 of Ramlibacter sp. Classification (GTDB taxonomy): domain Bacteria; phylum Pseudomonadota; class Gammaproteobacteria; order Burkholderiales; family Burkholderiaceae_C; genus Ramlibacter. The sequence goes on along the minus strand of DATMBW010000385.1, from coordinate 2,010 downwards.
GCAGGACCATATGAAGCGCGTGGCCGCGCAAGGCGACATGCGCCCGATGGCGGCGAGCAAGGAAGCCATGGAGGACCTCAAGGGCATTCTGGCCGGCCGCACCGCCTTCTATTCGAAGGCGGAGTTCACGCTGGACACCAGCGCGCAGCCGCTGGACGCCACCTTCCAGGCGCTGCGCAAGCTGGTGCGCGGTGCGCTTCACCTCCCCGAGTAGTCGGTCACAAGAAACATGCACAAAACTGCTTGACATGATCTTTCGCAATGCATTATGATGCATGTCATCGCCGGCTCATGCATTTTCGTGCCTAACCCTAGGAGATCTCCTTGACCACTCCCTCCCGCGTCGACTACCAGACCCATCCCGAACAGTACCGTCACTGGAAACTCAGGTTCGAAGGTCCCGTGGCCACCCTGCTGGCCGACTTCGATGAAGACGCCGGGCTGCGTCCCGGCTACAAGCTCAAGCTCAACAGTTACGACCTCGGCGTCGACATCGAGCTGAACGATGTGATCAACCGGATCCGTTTCGAGCACCCCGAGGTGCGCACGGTGGTGCTCACCAGCGCCAAGGACAAGGTGTTCTGCTCGGGCGCCAACATCTTCATGCTGGGCGTTTCCAGCCACGCCTGGAAAGTCAACTTCTGCAAGTTCACCAACGAGACGCGCAATGGCCTGGAGGACTCGTCGAAGCATTCGGGACTGAAGTTCCTGGCCGCCGTCAACGGCGCCTGCGCCGGCGGCGGCTACGAAGTGGCGCTGGCCTGTGACGAAATCATCCTGATCGACGACCGCTCCAGCGCGGTGAGCCTGCCGGAAGTGCCGCTGCTGGGCGTGCTCCCCGGCACCGGCGGCCTGACGCGGGTGACCGACAAGCGCCACGTGCGGCATGACCTGGCCGATATCTTCTGCACCACCTCCGAAGGCGTGCGCGGCCAGAAAGCCAAGGACTGGCGCCTGGTGGACGACATCGCCAAGCCGGCCGTCTTCGCGCAGAAAGTGCAGGAGCGCGCCCTCCAGCTGGCCGCCAAGAGCGACCGTCCCGCCGCGGGCAAGGGCGTGACCCTGACGCCGCTGCAACGCACGATCGAGCCCGATGCCCTGCGCTATTCGAATGTGACGGTCGAGATCGCCCGGGCGCAGCGCACCGCTACTTTCACCGTGAAGGCCCCCGCGGACAACCAGCCCACCGACATCGCCGGCATCGAGGCGGCGGGCGCCGCCTGGTATCCGCTGGCGATGGCGCGCGAACTCGAGGACGCGATCCTGTCCATGCGCACCAACGAGCTGGACACCGGCACCTGGCTGATCAAAACCGAGGGCGACGCCGCCGCCGTCCTGGCGATGGACGCCACCTTGACCGCCCACAAGGACCACTGGCTCGTGCGCGAGACCATCGGCCTTCTGCGCCGCACTTTCAGCCGGCTGGACCTGTCCTCGCGCAGCCTGTTCGCGCTGATCGAGCCGGGCTCGTGCTTTGCCGGCACGCTGCTCGAACTGGCGCTGGCCTGCGACCGCAGCTACATGCTGGCGCTGCCCGACGATGCGGACAGGGCGCCGAAGATCACGGTGGATCACGCCAACTTCGGCTTCTACCCGATGATCACCGGGCAGACCCGGGTCGCCCGCCGTTTCTACGACGAGCCGCTGGCGCTGGAGGCGCTGCGGACCAAGGCCGGCCGGCCGCTCGATGCCGACGCGGCGTTCGCCCTGGGGCTGGTCACCAGCAACCCGGACGACATCGACTGGGCCGACGAGCTGCGCATCGCCGTCGAGGAGCGTGTGGCCATGTCGCCCGACGCGCTGACGGGCATGGAAGCCAACCTGCGCTTCAACGGCCCCGAGAACATGTTCACCCGCGTCTTCGGACGCCTGACCGCATGGCAGAACTGGATCTTCCAGCGTCCCAACGCGGTCGGTGAAAAGGGTGCCCTCAAGGTTTATGGCAAGGGCGACAAGGCCGCCTTTGATTGGAATCGCGTTTGAACAATCTGGAGCAATACACATGAGCAC
>DATMBW010000384.1:0-4447 GCA_035559095.1 Ramlibacter sp. | reverse complement strand
CCACCGGCCAGACCGGCCTGCTGTCGGACGCCAGCGGCAAGTTCAACGAACAACTGCTGTTGTCGATCGTGGACCTGGGCGCCAATGTGCTGTACGTGGATGCGGCCCTGCTGTTCAACCTGATGGTGTCGAGCCCCCCGTCTTATGACCTGACGAATGCGACCGATCCGGTCTGCACGTCGGTGGACCCCGGCCCGGGCATCGGCATCGGGGCCGGCCAGGTGAACTCGGCCTTGTGCAACACCGGCACCCTGGCGCCAGGTGCCGACTACGCGCATTACCTGTTCGCCGACCGCGTCTACCCCACGCCCCAGGGCCATCGCAAATTCGGCCAGTACGGCTACGACAGGATCCGGGCCCGCTGGTGATATCGGGGAGGCCAACAAAAAAAAAGCGCCCGCGGGCGCTTTTTTGTTGCGGCGCTCACCGCAAGGTGTTGAACAGCGCGCGCGCCTGGGCATGGCAAAGCGGAGGCTCGAACGTGCCGTGGTAACCGCCGTAGTAGGCCGCGAACGCGGCGCTCGCCGGATCGGTGGGGGCCACGCCGCCGGGGCCGAACGCGGCCTGGATCGCCGCGTCCACGTCCACCGAGGTCACGTTGGTCAGGCCCCGGCTCGCGAAGTCGGCCTGGGCCACGTCGCGGTGCACCGCGGGCGGCACCGTCGGATCGCCGGCGCCGCCGCACAACAGCGTGCGCGCCCGGGGGCTCCAGCCCAGCAGGTCGTTCTTCTTCGCGGCCACGAAGAGCGGGTTGTTGTCATTGGTCCGCGCGTCGGTGATGAAGTCCGGCTGGAACACCAGGTCGCGCGCCATCTCGGGCGTGACGCCGGGACCGCCGGGCAAGGCGCCGGTGGTGACCAGCGTCGTGAAGTTCAGCGTCGGGCTCGGCAGCAGTGTCTCGATGTAATTCGAATAAGGCAGCTTGAATGCCTGCGTCACGCTGCTGTAGACGTTGCCGTAGACCTTCTGCCAGGCGGTCACCATGAACGGCACGAAGAACTGGTAGCCGGCGATCGCGTTGGTCAGCTTGAAGGAACCCGACAGGTTGTACGGGCCGGCCAGGTGTGCGGCGCCCACCACGTTGATTTCGCCCGGCATGTCCCGTTCGATGGCGCGGTGCGCCGCCATCGACGAGTGGCCGCCCTGCGAGTAGCCGGTGAGCATCACCTTGCCCGAGAACATCAGCCCTTGCCCGAACGCCGCGGCCCGGGCGGCGCGGATCGAATCGATAACGGTGCTGGCTTCCGAGTCCGCGTGCAGATACGGGTGGTAGCTGTAGGTCGACTTGGCGTAACCCAGGTAGTCGGTTGCTACCACCGCATAACCCTGCGCCGCGTACATCGCCGTGAGCAGGAAGGTTTCGCCGTCGGACGGGTTGGCCAGGGTGCGCGGCTTTTGTACGTCGGTTCCCTTGGCATAGGCCACCAGCGGATAGCTGCCATTGGCGCACGCGCCGGCCGGCACGAGCATCACGCCCGAAGCGTTGGCGGTTTCGCCGTTGACGCCCACGGTCGAGTAGTTGAGCGACATCACGCGGACGTCGCACTGGGCCGGCCCGCTGAGCGCCTGCAGGCCGCTGGCCGCCGTGGAGGTGTCGATCTGCGCCGCGGTGAGCGTTGCGACCGTTTGCGGAGGTTCCAGCAGCCCACCACGGGCGTCACCGTCGTCGCCGCCACCACCACAGGACACCAGCAGAACGGCAAGCGCCACTGCCGTCAGCGCGTGAATTCTTCTCATGGACTTCTCCTTGGGTCAAAGGGCGTTACCGGGGAAGTCATCGTACTGACGGGGATGGGCCGGCGGGTGCTGCGGTACACGGGGTTTTCCCGCGCCGTGTTGGGCAAGCGGGCATCCAGGGGGAAGCGACGGCCGTGCGCCCGCTCGACAGGACGGGCACGCTCACAGGTCGCGCGCAGCCCAATCGATCAAGGCCTCGATCGCCGGCCGCGCGGCCTGGGCCTGGGGATGGTTGGCGATCGCCACCAGGACATAGCGTCGTCCGCTGGCCGCATGCACATAGCCGGCAACGCCGGCCACATCCCTCAGGCTACCCGTCTTCAGGTGGGCCAGCCCCACGCCCTTGCCGCGCGCGCGCCGCATCGTTCCGTCCAGGCCCGCGACCGGCAGCGACGCGACAAGTTCGGGCATCAGCGGCGAGGCCCAAGCCGCCTGCAGCAGCCCTGCGAGCTGCTGGGCCGTGATGCGCTCGTCGCGCGACAGGCCCGAGCCGTTGCCGAACACCGGCGCCTCGCCCTCGCCGAAGCGCTCGCGCCACCATTGACGCATCGCCGCGCGCGATCCCTCTAGGGTTCCGAGGCCCTTTTGCTGCAGGCTGAGCGTGAGGAACAGCTGCTGCGCCATCACGTTGTTGCTGAATTTGTTGATGTCGCGAATGACCTCGGGCAGTGGCGGCGACTGCAGCTCGAACGCCGGGGACAGGCCGGCCGGCACGGGGCCTTGGCGCACCGGCCCGGCGAGGCTGCCGCCCATCTGCCGCCACAGGCCCGCCACCGTTCGGGCCGCATGACTCGCGGGATCGGCGTACGCCACCGGCCAGGTTCTTTCGCCGCAGGCTGCCGGGTAGCCGCCGCCGAACCGGATGCGCGAGGGGTCGCTGAAGTCGGCCTTCAGCGCCGCGCGCCAGTCGCCGCAGGCGCCCGCGATCAGCGGCACGCCCGCCGGAACGGCAAATCCGGCCAGGGGCGGTTCCACCTGGACCCGCGCCTGTCCGGCCAGCACGGTGAAGGTCATCACCAGCGATTTGAAATTGAGCAGCAGCGCGTCCGGGGCGGCGTTGTAGGGGCGCAGCGGCTCGCCATCGAATGCAGCCGGGTCCTGGGCCACCGTTTCGAACGCGCTGTGATCCAGCACGATGTCGCCGGCGATCGAGTGCACGCCCAGCCCCTGCACCCGCCGCAGCAGCAGCCAGAGCCGCTCGACCACCAGTTTGGGGTCGCCCTGGCCCTTGATGTAGAGGTTGCCGTGCAGCGTGCCGTCGCGCACGCCGCCGTCGAGATAGACCGGGGTGCTCCAGGTGAAAGCCGGGCCCAGCAGCTCGAGCGCGGCGAACGTCGTCGCCAATTTCGCGATCGACGCCGGATTGACCGGAACGCCCGCGCGGTGGCTCAGCCGCGGGGGCGCCTTGCCCTCGGCGTCCACCACCAGCAGCGCGATCGCCTCGCGCGGCAGCTTGGCGCGCGCAAGCGCCGCGTCCACTTCCGGCGGCAGCCCCTGCGCCGCCAAAGGCAGCGCAGCCAGGGCAAGCAACCAGCAGGCAAGGCGGCGCAGCAGGGGCATGCGGCCATTATCCGGTCCCTCGATAATGGCGGGTTACGCCCGAAAGCCTTTCCCTTGAACCTGCTCGCGTTCGACACCAGTACCGAACTCCTGTCCGCCGCCGTGCAACGCGGCGGGCCGGATCGGCATGGGCCGCTTGAGCATGAAGCGGCGGGCGGCTCCCAGGCCTCGGCCGCGCTCATTCCCGCCATCCAGAACTTGCTGGAGCGCGCCGGGCTGCGGCTGGCGGATCTGGACGCCATCGTTTTTGGCCGCGGCCCGGGATCGTTCACCGGCTTGCGCACCGCCTGCTCGGTGGCCCAAGGTCTGGCGTTCGGTGCGGGCGTACCGGTGTTGCCGGTCGATACCTTGCTGGCCGTGGCCGAGGACGCGCGCGCGAGTGCCGGCGTGACCCAGGTCGTGGCTGTGCTCGATGCACGAATGGACGAGGTCTATTCGGCCGCTTACGCCTATGCGGGCGAACACTGGCAGCGGCAAGGGGAGTTCAGCCTGGGCGCGCCCGAGGCGGTGGTTGTGCCGGGCGGCTGGGCGTTGGCGGGCAACGCCTTTGCCGGCTATGCGCAGCGGTTGCCCGCCGCTGCCGCGCGGATCGAGGCGTTGCCCACGGCGGCCGCGCTATTGCGGCTGGCGCCGGCGTTGATCGCCGCCGGTCGGGCGGTGCCCGCCGCCGGCGCCCTGCCCCTCTACATTCGGGATAAAGTGGCTCAAACTACCGAGGAACGCGCGGCCTTGCGCGGCGCGCCGCCCGTCAAGCCATGAGTGCAGTATTCAAAGCCATCGAGGCGCAGTTCGAACCGCTGACCGAAGCGCGGCTCGACGAGGTGGTGGCGATCGAGCGGCAGGCTTATGAGCATCCCTGGACGCGCGGCAATTTCGCCGACTCGCTGCGCTCCGGCTACCAGGCGCAACTCCTGGCCGCGGGGCCGGTGGTCCTGGGTTACTTCGTCGCCATGAAAGGTGTCGACGAGGTGCATCTGCTCAACATCACGGTCGCGCCAATTTACCAGCACCAGGGCTGGGGCCGGGTGATCCTCGACGCCCTGGCAACCTGGGCCCGCGGGCAGGGCGCCCAATGGCTCTGGCTCGAGGTTCGCGCGAGCAACGTGCGCGCCCAGCGCATCTACGAGCAGCACGGCTACCGGCGGGTGGG
>DATMBW010000383.1:0-6135 GCA_035559095.1 Ramlibacter sp. | reverse complement strand
CGGCGAGGCATGGATTGCGGGTCAAGCCCGCAATGACAACCTCCACAACCCATGACCCGCTCTGATCTCGTAGAAGAACTGGCCGCCCGTTTCAGCCAGCTCACGCACCGCGACGCGGAATACGCGGTCAAGACCATCCTTGACGCCATGAGCGAAGCGCTCGTGCGCGGGCACCGCATCGAAATCCGCGGTTTCGGCAGCTTTTCCATCAACCGGCGCCCGCCGCGCATGGGCCGCAACCCGCGCAGCGGCGAAAGCGTCCATATTCCCGAGAAGCGCGTCCCGCACTTCAAGCCGGGCAAGGCGCTTCGGGAAGCGGTGGACAAGCGGACAGCGGAAATGGAGAGAGGTTGAGCGTCGAGCGTGCGGCGTTGGGCGCGGACTTCCCCGCCGAACGCCGGACGCCGAACTCTCAACCTACAATTCCGGCTCGAGGAGCTCAATGAAATATGTGATGTGGCTGCTCAAGGCAGCCATTTTTTTTACCCTGTTCGCATTCGCGCTGAACAACCAGCAGGACGTGACCGTGCATTTCTTCTTCGGCACGCAGTGGCGCGCGCCCCTGGTGCTGGTGGTGCTGGCCGCGTTCGCGCTGGGCGTCGCGATCGGCGCGCTGGGCATGGTGCCGCGCTGGTGGAAACACCGCGTCGCGGCCCGCCGCGCGCAGCAGGGCATGGCGATGCCGCAAGCCGCCGGCGAGGCGGGCACAAACACGCGCCATGGACTTTGACCTGAGCTGGGTGCTGTGGGGCCTGCCCATCGCCTTCGTGCTGGGCTGGCTGGCCTCGCGGCTGGACCTGCGCCAGTTGCGCATCGAGAACCGACAGGCGCCCAAGGCGTATTTCCGGGGACTCAAATTCCTGCTCAACGAACAGCAGGACCAGGCGATCGACGCCTTCATCGAGGCGGTTCAGAACGATCCGGACACCTCGGAACTGCACTTCGCCCTGGGCAACCTGTTTCGCCGGCGTGGCGAATACGAGCGCGCCGTGCGGGTGCACGAGCACCTGCTGTCGCGCGGCGACTTGAGCCGCGCCGACCGCCACCGCGCCCAGCACGCGCTGGCGCTTGACTTCCTCAGGGCCGGCCTGCTGGACCGGGCCGAGGAAGCGCTGCGCAAGCTGGAAGGCACGGCCTTCGAGGGCCAGGCCCTCCTGGCGCTGCTGGCGATTTACGAGCGCACGCGCGACTGGGCGCAGGCTTCGGAAACCGCGAAGAAACTGGATGCCTCGGGCCAGGGCGACTTCAGCGGGCGGCAGGCGCACTACCTGTGCGAGCAGGCCACGAGCGCTGCCCCGTCGCAAGCCGAACAGCTGTTGCGCCAGGCGATGAAGACCGCTCCCGGGGCCGCGCGGCCCGGCATCGACCTTGCGGCCCTGCAGCGCCGCGCGGGCGACTGCGAAGGCGCATTCAAGACGCTGTCGCGGCTGGCCCATGCGGCGCCCGCGGCCATTCCCTTGGTGGCCAAGCCGCTGACCGAAGCTGCCATCGATGGCGGCCGGCAGGCCCAGGCGCTGGAGATTCTCCAGACCAGCTATGAGCTTGCACCGTCGCTGGACGTGCTGGACGGCATCGTGGCGCTCGAGCGCGATGCGGCCGTGGCCAGGAACTGGTATGTGAAGCACCTGGAACGAGAGCCGTCCCTGGTGGCCGCCTCCAGGTGGCTGGCCGGCGAAAAGCTGGAGCACGAGCAATTTCATCCCCGCGTCCAAAGTGCCCTGGACCATGCGGTGAAGCCGCTGACACGCTACCGCTGTGCCGCCTGCGGTTTCGAGGCCAAGCAGCACTTCTGGCAATGCCCGGGATGCCAGGCCTGGGACAGTTATCCTGCGCGGCGGGTGGAAGAGTTATGAGCCCACCCCCGAAGCGGGCTACGCCCGCCTCCCCCTCAAGGGGGCGCCACCAGCGGCCCGGCGAAGCCGGATCCGCGGTGGCCCACGATTAGGCCGCGCCTGCAAGTGCACTTGCCAACTACACACAATTCAACAATGAAACACCCGACAAAGGCAGAACTCGCCAAGGCACGCGTGCTGGTGGTCGGCGACGCGATGCTCGACCGCTACTGGCATGGCGCTGTCGACCGCATTTCGCCAGAAGCGCCGGTGCCGGTGGTGAAGGTCGCGCGGGAAGAAGAGCGTATCGGCGCGGCCGCCAACGTCGCGTACAACGTCCGCACGCTGGGCGCGCAGGCCAGCTTCCTGGGCGTGGTCGGGGACGACGAGCCGGGCCGCCGGCTCGAGGCACTGCTGGCGGGCACCGGGATCGCCACCCACCTCAAACGCGATCCCGGCCTGAGGACGACCGTGAAGCTGCGCGTGATCGGCCGCCACCAGCAGCTGCTGCGCATGGACTTCGAAAACGAGCCCGATCACGAAGCGCTCGCTTCCCAGGCCGAAACGTTCACGCGGCTGGCGCCGCTGCATGACGCCGTGCTGTTCTCCGATTACGGCAAGGGCGGGCTGGCCCACATCACTTCGATGATCGAGCAGGCTCGCGGTCAGCGCAAGGCCGTGCTGGTCGATCCCAAGGGCTCCGACTATGCGCGCTACGCGGGCGCGACCGTCATCACGCCCAACCGCGCCGAGCTGCAGCAGGTCGTCGGGGCATGGCGCAACGAAGAAGAATTGCGGCACAAGGCGCAGAATCTGCGCGAAGCGCTCGCGCTGGACGCGCTGCTGGTCACACTGGGCGAAGACGGCATGACGCTGTTCGATGCGCAAGGCGACGCGCATGTGCAGGCGCAGGCGCGTGAAGTCTTCGACGTCACCGGCGCCGGCGACACGGTCATCGCTACTCTGGCGGCGCTGGTGGCCGCCGGCCTGAGCCCGCGCGAAGCCATGCCCCTGGCCAACAAGGCCGGCGGTATCGTGGTGGGAAAGTTCGGCACCGCCACCGTTTCCTACGAGGAGCTGTTCGCATGACAAGGGTCGTCGTCACCGGCGCAGCCGGATTTATCGGAAGCAACATCGTCAAGGGCCTGAATGCGCGCGGCATCGAGGACATCATCGCCGTGGACGATCTGACGCACGGCGACAAGTTCCGCAACCTGGCCGACCTGCGCATCGCCGACTACGTCGACCTGGACATGTTCTACGACCTGTTCGCCGAAGGCTTCTTCGGCAAGGTCGAGGCGGTATTCCACGAGGGCGCTTGCAGCGACACCATGGAAGCCGACGGCAAGTACATGATGGACAACAACTACACGCTGTCGTGCGGGTTGTTCAACGCGTGCCAGGAACGCGGAACGCGGCTGCTCTATGCGTCGTCCGCGGCCGTGTACGGCGGCGCGGATACGTTCCGCGAAGCACCCGGGTTCGAGCATCCGCTCAACGTATACGGCTATTCCAAGCTGCTGTTCGACCAGAGGATGCGCCGCGAATGCGGCAATGACTTCAAGCGCACCAAGCGCCAGGTAGCCGGCTTTCGCTACTTCAACGTCTATGGCCCGCGCGAGCAGCACAAGGGCCGCATGGCCAGCGTCGCCTACCACCAGTTCAACCAGTTCCGCGCCGAGGGAAAAGTCAAGCTGTTCGGCGACTACGGAGGCTATGGCGCCGGCGAGCAGCAGCGCGACTTCGTCTTCGTCGACGACGTGGTGGCGGTGAACCTCTGGTTTTTCGACCACGCCGAGAAGTCCGGCATATTCAACCTGGGGACGGGGCGGGCCCAGCCGTTCAACGACGTGGCGGTGGCGGTGGTCAACGCGCTGCGCACGGACCCCGGGCAACCCGCCTTCAACGCCGGCATGGCCGCCGCCAAGGGCCTGATCGAGTACATCCCGTTTCCCGATGCGCTGCAGGGTAAATACCAGTGCTACACGCAGGCCGACCTCGGCGCGCTGCGTGCGGCGGGCTGCGACCATGTTTTCGCCGACGTTCAGACCGGCGTGAGCAGGTATATGGCGGCGCTGACCGGCTAGGGGACAGGACACCAGGCGCCACTGGGCCCGAGGCACGGATGCCCCGGGTCGACTCCTGGGCTTGCAGTCAACCATACCCGCTGCAGGGCCGTTACAGACGAACCTCCGGCGCCCGTTCGGCGCCGGATTCATCAACCCCTCGTGAGGAGAGCACCCATGTGGAAGAAGATTCTGGCCGTCCTGGCCATGCTGTACGCCGCGGCCTCGTTCGCCGCGGTGGATGTGAACAAGGCCAGCGCCGCCGAACTGGACAGCATCAAGGGCATTGGCCCCGGCATCTCCGCCAAGATCCTCGATGAGCGCAAGAAGGGTTCCTTCAAGGACTGGAACGACTTCATCACTCGCGTCCAGGGCGTAGGCGAGACCAACGCGGCCAAGTTCTCGGCGGAAGGCCTCACGGTCAACGGCAGCGCCTTCAAGGGCGCAGCCGCAGCCCAGAAGGACGAAAAGAAGGCCGCCAAGGATGAGAAGAAGGAAGCCAAGGCTGCTGCCAAGGATGAGAAGAAGGAAGCCAAGGCTGCCGCCAAGGATGAGAAGAAGGAAGCCAAGGCGGTAGCGAAGGACGACAAGAAGAACGCCAAAGCCGCTGCCAAGGACGCCAAGAAGGATGCCGAAGCCGCCAAGCCGGCGGCCAGTGCCGCCAAGACCTCGGCGAGCGCCAAGAAGTAAGACAACGCGCTCAGCAAGAAACCCGCCGCGGCGGGTTTTTTTGTGGGCGCAACAAGACCCGCGCGATCAGTTGCGGGACGGTGCCCGCTTATTCCGGCGCGCCGTAACCGCCCCCGCCCGGCGTGTGAATTTCGAAAACGTCGCCTGGCTTCATCTCGGCCTGGCCGATATGGCCCAGATCCTCGATACGGCCATCGGTGCGCACCACCCGGTTGACGCCCACACTTCCCGGCTGTCCTCCCGCCATGCCGAACGCGGGTTGCTTGCGCCCGTTGGACAGGATGCTGGCCGTCATGTGTTCGAGGAATCGCACGCGCCGCACGCCGCCGTCGCCGCCCTTCCACCTGCCGGCGCCGCCGGACTGCCGGCGGATTTCATAGCTGTCCAGCCGCACGGGAAAGCGGAACTCCAGCACTTCGGGATCGGTGAGGCGCGAATTGGTCATGTGCGTCTGCACCACGCTGGTTCCGTCGAAGCCGCCCGCCACGCGGCCCGCCGCGTCGACCACGGCGCCGGCGCCGCTGCCGCCGGAGATCGTCTCGTAATACTGGTGCCGGTCGTTGCCGAACGTGAAGTTGTTCATCGTGCACTGGCTGGCGGCCATCACGCCCAGCGCGCCATAGAGTGCATTGGTGATGCAGCTCGACGTTTCCACATTGCCGGCCACCACCGAAGCCGGCGGATCGGGGTTGAGCATGGAACCGGGGGGGATGATGACCTTCAGCGGCTTGAGGCAGCCCGCGTTCAGCGGAATGTCATCGTCCACCAGGGTGCGAAAGACATAGAGCACGGCCGCCATGCACACGGCCGTGGGCGCATTGAAGTTGTTGACCTGCTGCTGCGACGTGCCGGTGAAATCGATCTGCGCGCTGCGTTCCTTCGCATCGACGCGAATCGCCACCTCGATGCGCGCCCCGTTGTCCAGCGGGAGCGTGAAGGCGCCGTCCTTCAGCCGCGTGATCACGCGGCGCACCGACTCCTCGGCGTTGTCCTGGACATGCCGCATGTAGGCCTGCACCACGTCCAGCCCGAACTGCGCAACCATCTTGCGCAGTTCCTGCACCCCCTTTTCGTTGGCGGCGATCTGGGCTTTCAGGTCGGCCATGTTCTGCTCGGGATTGCGGCTGGGATACTTCCCGCTGCGCAGCAGCGCGAGCATCTCGGCCTCGCGCAGCGTCCCGCCGTCGACCAGCTTGAAGTTGTCGATCTGTACGCCCTCTTCCTGGATCACGGTCGAAAACGGGGGCATCGAGCCGGGAGTGATTCCGCCGATGTCGGCGTGGTGACCCCGGGAACCGACGTAGAAGAGAGGTTGGGCGTTGAGCGTTGGGCGTTCAGACGCGGAACGCTCAACCTGCAAGTAGACAGGCGTGATCACCGTCACGTCCGGCAAGTGCGTGCCGCCATGGTAGGGGTCGTTTAGCACATAGACGTCTCCCGGTTGCATGCGGCCGGCGTTCTTGCGGATCACCGTCTTGATGCTCTCACCCATCGAACCCAGGTGCACCGGCATGTGCGGGGCGTTGGCGATCAGGTTGCCTTGCGCG
>DATMBW010000382.1:0-5306 GCA_035559095.1 Ramlibacter sp. | reverse complement strand
GCTCTGCGGCGGCGACGGACTGGACACAGCCTTCTACCAGGGCGGCCGCGCCGGCTTCACCGTCGGGCACACGGCCGGCGGCTACACCGTAACGGGCGGCAACGAGGGCAGCGATTCGCTGGCCGGCGTCGAACGCCTGTGGTTCAGCGATGGCCGGCTCGCGCTGGACCTCGACGGCAATGCGGGCAAGGTGGCCAAGCTGCTCGGCGCGGTGTTCGGAGCGTCCTTCGTCAAGGACGCGGCGATCGTCGGAATCGGCCTGAGACTGCTGGATGGCGGCATGAGCTACCAGGATCTCATGCAATTGGCCATTGATTTCCGGGTCGGCGCCGATGCCACCAATGCGCAGGTCGTCGATCTGCTGTGCTCCAACATCGGGCTGACGTCGGCGGCCGAGCGCGCCAACTACGTCGACCTGCTCGACCGCGGCGTCGAAACCCAGGCATCGCTGGGCCAGTGGGCCGCCGACACCTCGCTGAACCTGCTCCAGATCGACCTGGTGGGGCTTGCGGCCAACGGAATCGCGTACGCCGCTTGATGCGGCCGGGCGGCGTTTCTCAGCGCGTGGCCGCCGTGCGCTCGTACAACGGCAGTACCCGCGGCAGGTTGCGCTGAAGCTCGGCGATCCGGCTGGCGCCCGAGGGGTGGGTCGAGATCCACTCGGGCGGTGAGTTCTTTGCGGCGCTGCCCATCTTCTGCCACAGGCTGATCGCGGCGCGCGGATCGTAGCCGGCGCGCGCGGCGATCTCCATGCCCACCAGGTCCGCTTCGGACTCGTCGCTGCGGCTGAAACGCAGCGTCAGCAACTGCGCACCGTAGGCCGTCAGCGTCTGGCCGAGCTGGCCCAGCCCCAGCACCTGAGTGAAGATGTTGGCTCCGATGCTGGTGGCCGCGTTCTTCGCGATGCGCTCGCGTGCGTGCTCGCGCAGCGCATGCGCCATCTCGTGGCCCAGCACCATCGCCAGCTCGTCTTCCGTGAGCTGCAGCTGGTTGATGATTCCGGTGAAGACGGCGATCTTGCCGCCGGGCATGCAAAAGGCGTTGATCTGATCGGACCGGATCAGGTTGACCTCCCAGCTCCAGCCGGCGACCCGCGGGTTCCAGGCGCCGGCTTGCGGGATCAGGCGCCGCGCGACGGCACGCAGCCGATCGAGCTGCGGGTCGCCCGGTCGCGCCAGCGCCTGCTTCGCCGCCGCGTGCTGCAGCAGCTGGTGGTATTGCTCATTGGCGGCGTTCTCCACGTCGGCCGCGGGGACCAGCCCTGCCAGCGACGAAGACTTGCCGACGTCAACGCCTTCGCGCTGCGCCCATGCGCCGGCAACCGGCACCAGCACCAGCGCGGCACCGAGCAGGCAGCCGCGCATCGCGATGCCCGCGCGCGCGCTTCGCAATTTGAATGGCGCTCTCAGATCCATGTGACCTCTCCCCGCAGCCTTGTTGCCGTGACTGCTGTGGCTGTGACTGTCCGCTTATTATTCCCGCATGAGCGAAGCCGCCCCTGTCAGCCGAGAACTCAAGCCGTCGTGGGGCGCTACCTTGCGGGTCTATCGCGAACCCGCCACCGTGCGCATGCTGTTCCTGGGGTTCTCCGCCGGGTTGCCGCTGCTGCTGGTGCTGGGAACCTTGAGCTTCTGGCTGCGTGAAGCCGGCATCGACCGCACCACGATCGGCTTCCTGTCCTGGGTAGGCCTGGCTTACGCGTTCAAGTGGGCCTGGGCGCCGCTGGTGGACCGCCTGCCGATTCCCCTGTTGTCGCGCCTGCTCGGGCGCCGGCGCGCCTGGCTGTTGCTGGCCCAGGCCATGGTCGTTGCCGGCCTGCTCGGCATGGCATTCACCGATCCCAAACGGTCGCTCGAAACCATCGTGTGGTGCGCGCTGCTGGCTGCCTTCGGCTCCGCCACGCAGGACATTGCACTGGATGCGTTTCGCATTGAGTCGGCCGAGGCCAAGCGGCAGGCGGCACTGGCAGCGGCCTACCAGACGGGCTATCGCCTGGCGATGATCTGGGCCGGCGCCGGGGTGCTGTGGATCGCGGCGCGGGCCGAGGTGGCCGGCGCCGCCGGCTACCAGCACACGGCGTGGCAAACCGCGTACCTGGTGATGGCCGCCTCGATGGCCGTGGGCGTGCTCACGGTGCTGCTGTCACCCGAGCCGCTGCGCCGGCCGCTGCCGCCGTCGAAAAATGCCGCCGCCTGGCTGCGCGACGTGCTCATCGAACCTTTCGCCGAGTTCCTGCGGCGCTACCGCTGGCAGGCCGCCCTGATCCTGTCGCTGATCGCGGTCTATCGCATCAGCGACGTGGTGATGGGCATCATGGCCAACCCGTTCTACGTCGACATGGGCTACTCCAAGGACGAGGTCGCGGCCGTCACCAAGATCTACGGTGTCATCATGACCCTGGCCGGCGCGTTCATCGGAGGCGCCATGTCGATGCGCATGGGGGTCATGCGCGTGCTGATGCTGGGCGCGGTGCTCAGCGCCGCCAGCAACCTGCTGTTCGCCTGGCTCGGTTCGCGCGGGCACGACGTGCAGGCGCTCATCTTCGTGATCTCGGCCGACAACCTCTCGTCGGGCATCGCCTCGGCCGCTTTCATCGCCTACTTGTCGAGCCTGACCAACGTGACTTACTCAGCCACGCAATACGCCTTGTTCAGCTCGATGATGCTGCTGCTGCCCAAGTTTCTGGCCGGCTACTCGGGCTGGTACGTCGATCTGTTCGGCTACGGCAATTTCTTCACGGCCACCGCCTGCCTTGGGGTGCCGGTGCTGGCGCTGGTCTGGCTGGCCTCGCGCATCCAGGCACCGGCCGGCGCCGACTAGGGCCTGTGCGGCGTCGCGCCGGCGGCACCGCCCATTTACCTAACTTTACCGGCGGGACAAGCGGGCGTGTTGAACGCCGCCCAAGATCAGGCATGACAACGGCGCTGAACCGAGGATCCGCCGTTGGCCGCTGCATCGTTTTTCACCCATGAAACCTCCGGAGAAAATCATGACGACGCCTTCTTCCGAAAACAGCGCGCAGCCCGACAGCCGCCGCCGCTGGTTTGCCGGCCTGGCCGCCCTGGGCGGGCTCGGTCTGCTGAGCGCCCAGGCCCACGCCCATGGCTGGGGACGGCGCCAGCCGCTGGACCCGGAGGAAATGGCGCGCCGGCTGGACTGGCGCATCGGCCGCATGGTCCAGGATGCGGGCGGCACGCCGCAACAGAAAGAGCGGCTGGTGGCCATCGCCACTGCCGCGCTGGCCGAGCTCAAGCCGCTGCGCGAGCAGATGCGCCAGTCGCGGCGCGCCGGCCTTGAACTGCTGGCCGCGCCCGTCGTTGACCGGCGCGCGCTGGAGCAGCTGCGCACAACCCAGATGCAAGTGGCCGACGCCAGGAGCCGGCGCATGCTGCAGGCGATGGCCGACGCGGCCGAGGTGCTGACGCCCGAGCAGCGCGTGAAAGTGGCCGAGCGAATGAAGCAGCGCATGGACCGCCGCGGCGCCTGACTCCGCCGGGCGAACGGCACCCTGCCCGGCCGGAAGTCATTACCATGCGCACATGCAGCAACTCCTGATGATCGAAGACGATGCCCGGCTGGCGCAGATGGTCGGCGAGTACCTGGAACGATCTGGCTTCGGCGTCACGCACGCCATCGACGCCAAGGCCGGCCTCGCCCTGTTGCAGGAACCGCCCGCCGGCGCTGCGCCCGAACTGGTCATCCTGGACCTGATGCTGCCGGACATGGACGGCCTGGAAGTGTGCCGGCGGGTGCGCGCCCTGCCCGGCGAAGCCGGCCAGGTGCCGGTGCTGATGCTCACTGCCAAGGGTGACCCGATGGACCGCATCGTCGGGCTGGAGCTGGGCGCCGACGACTACCTGCCCAAGCCGTTCGAGCCGCGCGAGCTGCTGGCGCGCATCCGCGCCATCCTGCGCCGGCGCAGCGAAGGCGCGCAGCCGGCGGCCAAGGCCATGAAGTTCGGCACGTTGGAAATCGACCGCGACGCGCGCACGGTGACGGTGGCCGGCAAGCCCTGCGAACTCACCTCGTACCAGTTCGACCTGCTGATCACCCTGGCCGAGCGGGCCGGCCGCGTGCTCACGCGCGACCAGATCATGGAAGCCGTCCGCGGCCGCGAGCTCGAAGCGTTCGACCGCTCGATCGACGTGCACATGGGACGCATCCGCGCCGCGATCGAGGCCGATCCCAAGAACCCCAAGCGCATCCTCACCGTGCGCGGCGTAGGCTACGTGTTCGCGAAACAGCAGGAGTGAAAGCCCACCCCCAAAGCGCCTGCGGGGCCTGCAAGGCCCACCAGCGGCCCGGCAAAGACGGTTCCGCGGTGGCCCCCGCATGGACCCTGGCTTTTGCCGCGCCAAAGGCGATGCATGGCGCCACGAAGGAACTCAGATGACGCCTTGGCGGGCTCGCTTCCGCTTTCCCTTGTACCTTCGCATCTGGCTGGCGGTGGTGGTGGCCGTGGCCGTGCTGACCCTCGCGTTCGGGTGGCTGTGGCGCATCAACGCCGAGCAAGCGCCGGCACGCGAGGTGATCATCCGCAACGAGAACGGCGACATCCTCGGCCAAGTGCGGGCCCGCCCCATCCGCGAACCCGGGCAACCGCCCGAGTTCCAGGTGCCGATGAACGACGGCAGTGTGCTCGTGGTGCAGTTCCCGCGCCGGCAGCGCGGGCCGGGCGAAGCCCTCCCCGGCCGCCCCTGGTGGGGGCGCGGCCCCGGCGGCCTGTTGTGGATATTGGGCATCGTGGCGCTGGCGGTGGCCGTCGGCACCTACCCCATCATCCGCCGGCTGACCCAGCGGCTGGAAGACCTGCGCCATGGCGTCGAGCGTTGGGGCGAGGGCGACCTGTCGGTGCGCATCGCGGAATCCGGATCGGACGAACTGGCGTTCCTGGCGCAGCGCTTCAACCATGCGGCCCAGCGCATCGAAACCCTGATCGAGTCGCACAAGTCGCTGCTGGCCAATGCCTCGCACGAACTGCGCTCGCCGCTGGCCCGCATCCGGATGAGCCTGGAGCTGATGGAGCCCGAAGGCTCGGCCGCGTTCCGGCGCGAAATCCAGCAGAACATTGCCGAGCTGGACCAGCTCATTGACGAGATCCTTCTGGCCAGCCGGCTGGATGCGCGGGAAACCGATATCGGGACGGTCGAGTTGGTCGACCTGACCGGCCTGGCCGCTGAAGAATGCGCCCGGGCCGGCGCGGAGCTTGTGCCCAGCGAAGAAGGGCAGGCGTTGATGGTTCAGGGAGTGGCTAAGCTCTTGCGCCGCGCGATCCGCAACCTGCTGGAGAACGCCCGGCGCTACAG
>DATMBW010000381.1:0-7746 GCA_035559095.1 Ramlibacter sp. | reverse complement strand
GTCAGGCACGCGAACCGCACGGCCAGCGGCGCCTCTAGCCGCGCGCTCATGTCCAGCACCATCATCAGGTGCGCGCCGGTATCGATCTCAGGGTGGTACTCCGCGCGCTGCGGCACCCCCCACAGCCGGTTTACCTCGGGCAGCAGCCGGGCCAGCGCCCCGCACGAGCGCAGCATCTCGAACATGCGCGAGGGCTTGTCTTCCATCAACCCGCGCGCCAGTTCCTGCCAGACCCGCTCCGCCACCAGCGCATCCACTTCGCCGGCCTCGACCATCTCGCGCATCAGCGCCAGAGTTTCCGGCGCCAGGCTGAAATCCGCGAACCGGGCCGCCAAGCGCGCCACCCGCAGGATGCGCACCGGGTCTTCCCGAAAGGCGACCGTGACATGGCGCAGGACCCGGTTTTCCAGGTCGGCCCTGCCGCCGTAGGGGTCGATCAGCCGGCCAGCCGGGTCCTGCGCCATTGCGTTGATAGTCAGGTCGCGCCGGGCCAGGTCCTGCTCCAGCGTGACGTTGGGCTCGGCGTGGAAGGCAAAACCGTGGTACCCACGCGCAGTCTTGCGCTCGGTGCGCGCCAGCGCGTACTCCTCGCGCGACTGCGGATGCAGGAAGACCGGGAAATCCTTGCCCACCGGCAGGTAGCCGGCGCTGATCATCTCCTGCGGCGTGGCGCCGACCACGACCCAGTCATGGTCGTTGACCGGCAGCCCCAGCAGGGCATCCCGCACCGCGCCGCCGACCATGTAAGTTTGCATGGCGGCAGTGTACGGTTACCGGCTGCTCATCGCGAAGTGCGGTACGGCTCGTCGAAATCGACGAACTCTTTCTCCGCCAGCGCTTCCTCGATCCATGCCTTCACGCCGGGCAAGGCGCACACGCGCCGGATGTAATCGGTGATGTGGCCGGGCACCGGCAGTGCGTAGTTCTTGATGCGCATGCACACGGGCGCGAAATACGCGTCGGCTGTCGAAAACTCCCCGAACAGCAGCGGCCCCTTGTGCTCCTGCAGCAAGCCGGTCCACATCGACACGAGGCGCTGCACGTCGGCGCGCACCGCGGGCCGGTCGCGCCAAACCAGCGCCCCGGCCTGCGGCAGTGAGGCCTCGATGTTCATGGGGCAGTTGCTGCGCAGCCCCGTAAAACCCGAGTGCATCTCGGCGCAGACAGTGCGCGCGCGCGCCCGGGCCTTGGCGTCCTGCGGCCAGAGCCGCTTGTCCGGAAATTTCTCGGCCACGTACTCGGCGATGGCGAGCGTGTCCCAGACCGCGAAAGCGTCGTCCACCAGCACCGGAACGCGCCCCGCCGGGTTCAAGGCTTCCAGCGTCTTCTTGAAACTGGAGCCGCCGTCGAAGGAGTCGAAGCGGACCATTACTTCCTCGAACGGGACGCCCGCCTGTTTGAGCATCACCCAGGACCTCATGGACCAGGAGGAATAGTTCTTGTTGCCGATATAGAGTTTGAGCATGGCGCAGTCTCCCGCAATCCGTTCAGCCTGGGCTGGATGCTACCCGCGCGGGCCGGCGGCATTGATGAAATAAGAGCCGGCATTGATGCCGGCCCGGAGCGTGCGCGGGTGCGGCGCGCTCAGGGCAGCTCGCTGTTGGGTTCGGGCTGCGTGGCGTCGCGCGGGCCGACCATACCCAGGCGCGCCTTGAGCGACTGCGGCTGGCCGCTGAGGATCGCGGCATAGAGCGTGGTGTTGGCCAGCACCTTCTTCACGTAGTCGCGGGTCTCGCCGAATGGCACGTTCTCGGCCCAGGCCGCTGCCTCGATGACCGGACCATTGCGCCAGCCGCGTGGCCGGCCGGGCCCGGCGTTGTAAGCGGCGGCGGCCAACGGCATGGAACCGTTGAAGTCATCGAGCACCAGCTTCAGGTAGCCGGTGCCGATCGCGATATTGGTTTCGCGGTCGCTCAACTGGTGCGGCGCGAAGTTGGGCAGGCCGATCTTGCGCGCCGTCCAGCGGGCGGTGGCCGGCATGACCTGCATCAGCCCGGAGGCGCCGACGTGGGACCGCGCGTCCATGACGAACCGGCTTTCCTGGCGGATCAGGCCGTACACATAGGCCGGGTCGAGGCCGATGGCCTGGCTGCGCCGCACCACCGACTCACGAAAAGGCATCGGGAAGCGCTGCTCGATGTCGAATTCGGATTTCGTACGCTCGCTGGTGTTGATGCAGCGGTCCCAGACCTCGCGATCGCAGGCCAGCTGCGCGGCGGCCAGCAGCTCGCGCTCGCCCATCCCGCCCGGCGTGGCCATGTTGGTGGTGAAATTCCATTCGCGCACGCCCTCGGGGCGGATGCCCAGGCCGATCGCGTACAGCGCGCGGTTCAGGCCGGGGTTGCCGCGCACCGCTTCCTTCTCTTCCGCCGTCAGGGGCGCCGGCCGCGCCGGCACCGTGATCTTCTGCCCCAGCTCTTCCAGGGCAAGCTGTTCGTAGAAGCCGCGTGGCGAGGCGATCGATTCGAGCAGCCGCTGGGCCTCGGCGCGGCGGTGGTCGGCGGGGTTGCCGGCCAAGAGCGCCCGCGCCTTCCAGTAAACCCAGGCGGGTTCCCGACGCGACTCCTCTGGCATCGCATTGACGGCCTGCAGCACGGCCGGCCATTGCGGCCCCCGCACCGACCGCAACGCGGCACGCACCTTCCAGGCAAGCATGTCGTCCGTGAGGTCACTCTCTCGGCTGACCTTGGCGTAGTACTCCAGGGCCTCGCTGCCCAGGCGCTGGGCCGCCTGCCTGGCCATCGCGCCCCAGACCCAGTTGCGTTCCTCGGGCGTGAGCTGCGGACCCCATTTGTGCTCGAGCTGGCGCGCGGCGCTTTCAGCGTCGCCGGAAGCCAGCTTGATCAGCGCCAGCACGATCATTTCCTTGCGCGCCTTCGACGCGACCACCACGCGGCTGGTGAGGAACTTCGCCGGGCTGTTGTTGAGTTCGTTGAATTGGGGGAGCGCCTCGGGGGCGACGATCTGCACCGCGGCGGCGGCGGCGCGCAGCCGGTTCGCTTCCAGGGCGAGCCGGGCCTTGTGCCAGGCATCGTTGGCCGTCAGCCGGCGCTGCTCGCCATCCGCGATCAGGCGCGATGCGGCGAGCGTGCAGCCGTCGTCCGCATCGCGCTGCGCGAACCAGTTGCGCCGCACCTCGTCGGCCAGGTTCGCGGTCGTTGCCGCGCCTTCCCGCATGTATGTCACCAGCAGCGCGTAGCAACGCACCTCGCGGTCGTCGCTCATGCGGTACTTCGGGTATTCGGCCTCGAAGTTGGTCCAGTCGCGGCGTTGGCCCAGCAGCAACAGCCAGTCGTTGCGCAGGCGATCCTCCTGGTAGGTGCCGGCGTAACGCGTGAAAAAGTCCTGCACTTCCTGGGGCAGCGCCGTGTCGAGGCGGCTCTTGAGCTCCCAGTACGCGGCCCATGGCTCGAGCACGTGATCGCGGACTTGGGGCAGCAACTGCGCCAGCTTGGCCCGGTTGCCCTGCCGGAACGCCTGGTTCATCTCCACGATCAGATCGTCCGCCCTGGATTGGGCCTGGGCATGGCACGCGACGGCAAGGGCGATCAGTGTCAGAATTCTTGGCAACTTCATTGGCCGATTATGGACAAGTCAGAACAAAAAAGGGCTTTGCGAAAGCAGCTCGTCGAGCGGCGCTTGAACATGACGGATCGCGTGCAGCGCTGCGAGATGCTGCAGCGGGTCATGCGGATCTGGCTGGTCAACCGCCCGGACACCGTGATCGGCGCGTACTGGCCGATCAAGGGCGAGTTCGATCCCTTGCCGGCCCTGCATCGCTGGAAGGAAGACGGCGAGCTGCTGGACGAGCCGCAACTGCGCCGCATCGGTCTGCCGGTCATCGACAAGCTGCATAGGACGCTCAAGTTCCACGCATGGTTCCCCGGCTGCCCGATGGAAGAGGACGCCTACGGCATTCCCAAGCCGAAGGACACCGAGGTGGTCGTGCCCACCTTGTTGTTCGTTCCTTGCGTGGGCTATGGCCCGGGCGGCTTCCGCCTGGGCTACGGCGGCGGTTTTTACGACCGCACGCTTGCGATGCTGCAGCCCAAGCCCTACACCGTCGGCCTGGGCTTTACGCACGGCTTCCTGGGCGACCTCGAGCCTGAGCCCCACGACGTGCCGCTGGACGCCATCCTGAACGACAACGGCGTGGTGTGGCCGATCCGCTGAATTCCCGCGAAGCAGTCAGTCGAGATCGTCAATCGTGTCCGGGTCCGGCACTTCGCCGATGGTCTGGCGCGTGGCCTTGCTCTGGTTCATCAGCCATTCGCAAAAAGCCTTGATCTCGGGCCGTTGCAGGCTGCGCGGGCCGATGATCAGCCAGTAAGCCATCGGCGAGTCCATGCGCTGGTGGGTTAGCGGCTCGACCAGATCGCCATTGGCCAGCGCCTCGGCCACCAGCGGCAACCGCGCCAGCGCCACGCCTTGCCCGGTGAGCGCGGCTTGCGCCATCTGGTAGGCGTAACTGAAGTACAGCCAGCGTTTGGGTTGCAGCTTGGGCAGGCCGTTCTCGTCGAACCAGCGCCGCCATGTCAGCCATTCAAGATGGGTCTGATTCGCGTCGCCGGCCTCGATCAGGGCGAACTGGGCGAGGTCGGCCGGCTTTTCCAGCGGCGGGCCACTCTTGAGGAGCCAGGGACTGACCACCGGCGTCAGCTGCTCCCCGAACATGCGCTTCGCGTGCGGCGGCATGTGGGCCACGGGTCCGTAGCGCAGCGCGAGGTCCACATCGGCGAGCTCCAGGTCCAGCGGTACGTCCGATGCGTCGATGCGAATGTCGATGTCGGGGTTGTCTCGCTGGAACTGCTCGAGGCGGGGAATCAGCCACATGGAAGCGAACGAGGCGAAGGTGGTCAACGCCACTGCGCGGCGGCCCGCACTTTGGCGGATCTGCCGCACCGCGCTGTCGATGCGGGGCAGGGACTGCGACACGGCCGTCAGCAATTGCGCGCCGGCGCCGGTCAACTCCACCGCCCGCGTGTGGCGCAGGAACAGGCTGACGCCCACCTCCTCTTCCAGTGCCTGGATCTGGCGGCTCACCGCCGACTGCGTCAGCGCCATTTCCTCGGACGCGGCGCGGAAGTTCAGGTGGCGGGCCACGGCTTCGAAGGCGCGCAGGTGGCCGGCCGAGATCGGGCGGGTGCGCAGGTGCGTCTGGGAATGCTGCATGGTGTCGGTTTTTGTCAGGAGAGTGCCCTGCATTGATGCGAATCAGGAATCAATAGCGTAGCCGGATTTCATTGGACTGCCAAGCGTGCGTCGACGATTATCCAACGACAGATCGCATGAATGGAGAAATACCATGACCTCGCAAACGCTGACGCAAATGCAACAATCGTCTACCGCCCCCTCACTGCCGGGGACCTGGAAACTGGCGGGCGGCCAGGCCATCACGCTCCAGCCGCGTGAAGCCGGCATCCTGCGCGTGGCCCACGGACAGCTCTGGGCCACTTTCGACGGTCCGCACGGCGGGCCGCTCAACGATCTGGGAGACCATGTCGTCGGCGCCGGCGAGCCACTGCGGCTGCGTGCCGGGCAGCGGCTGGTGGTCGAAGCCTGGGACGCGCGGGCGCCCACCTATTTCAGCTGGGATCCGTTACCGCTCGGCGCGCGCAGCGCTCGGCCGCTGGCCTCCCTCGTCCAGCCGCTGGCCGACCTGCGCCTGGCAGTGGTGTTCGGCGCGGGCGCCGTGCGCAGGCTGGTCGCGGGCCTGACCGCGCTGGCCTGGGATCTGGCCACAGGCCGCAGGTGGGAACGCTCGGCCGACTTCCACGCGCAATCGGGGGCCTGCGGCGCCTAGTGTGCTTGAGCTTGGGCGAGGCCCCTGGGAAGGCGGACAACCGTACGCAAATGATGCGAAAGTGACGCGAGGGGCGCGAACTCGCGTACTTCGCATGATTCTCGCGACCTTGGCGTAGGGGTGTCCAAGTCTTGCGGGCACGCATAATTCAAGGATGGCCCGGCCCAAGTCATCCCAGCACGAACTCAAGCGTGACGAGATCCTGGATGTGGCGGCCCAATGCTTCGCCGACCGCAGCTACCCGGCCGCCAGCATGAACGACATCGCGGCGGCGGGCGGCACGTCGAAGGCGCGGCTCTATCACTATTACGAAAGCAAGGAAGCGATCCTGTTCGACCTGCTGGACCGCCATACCCAGCGCCTGCTCGCCGTCATCGGCGAGGTCGAAGCGACGGCGCAACGCCGCAACCTGGACGATCGCGCCGCGCTGCACGAGCTGATCCGCAGCTTTCTGGAAGAATACGAGCACTCGGCCACCCGCCATGTGGCGCTGTTGTACGACACGAAATTCCTGGGCGATGCCCAGCGCGAACTGATCCTGAAACGGCAACGCGACGTGGTCTCCGCCGTCACCAGGTTCCTGTGCCGCGCTTACCCTGCCCGGGTCAGCGCCGCCAACCAGACCCCCGCGGTCATGATGCTGTTCGGCATGATCAACTGGACTTTCACCTGGTTGCATCCGGGTGGCCCGCTGAGCTACGCCGGCTTCGCCGAAGACGTCATCTCCATGCTCGAGCATGGACTCGCTCAGTGAGAGGCGCGCCAGCGTGGGAATTCACCTGGTTGTGATGGGCGTCGCCGGCTGCGGCAAGTCGGCGGTGGGCGTGCGCATCGCGCAGTTGCTGGGGCTGCCCCTGATCGAAGGCGACGAATTCCATCCCGCGCGCAACATCGAAAAAATGCGCCAGGGGCTACCGCTGGACGACCAGGACCGGGCCGGCTGGCTCGAGAGGCTGGGTGGGGAATTGCTGCGCCATCCGGCCGGCGCGGTGCTGACCTGCTCCGCCCTGAAGCGGGCGTACCGCGATAGCCTGCGCCGGGCCGTGCCCGAACTGCGTTTCGTTCACCTGTACCTGTCGCCGGAGCAGGCCCTGCAGCGCGTGGCGGCGCGGGACGACCACTTTTACCCACCGAGCCTCGTCGCCAGCCAGTTCGAGGCGTTGGAAGACCCGCGGTCCGAGCCGCTGGTGCTGGCCGTCGACGCCTGCCTGTCCGTGGAACAAATCGCGGTGCGCACTGCGGACTGGCTCGCAAAGGGGTTTGGCGATTCAACAATGCGTAACTAATTACGAATAGGTAAAATCCGCGTCTGCTTTTTGTGCCAGCGCACGGGAGACGACGATGTCCAAAGCCTTCGCCAGCCAGGCCGATCTGGCCGACAAGAAGATCAGTTTCGAGCAGCTCAGCGCCCACTGCTGGGCCTATACCGCCGAAGGCGACCCGAATTCCGGCGTCGTCATCGGCGAGAAGTTCATCATGGTCAGCGACGCCACGGCCACGCCGGCGATGGCGCAGGACCTGATCGCCCGCATACGCTCCGTCAGCGCCAAGCCGATCAAATACGTGCTGCTCACGCACTACCACGCCGTGCGTGTGCTCGGCGCGAGCGCCTATGCGGCCGAAGGCGCAACCGAGATCATCGCCAGCCAGGGCACGTTGGACCTGATCGTCGAGCGCGGCCAGCAGGACATGCAATCGGAGATGGAACGCTTCCCGCGCCTGTTCCGCAACGCCGAAACAGTACCCGGCCTCACTTGGCCGACGATGGTGATCGGCGGCGGCAATCCGGCCAGCGGCGAAGTTCCCGGCAAGCTCACGGTGGACCTCGGCGGCGTACTGGTCCAGATCTGGCACCCGGGACCGGGCCACACGCGTGGCGACACCATCGCCTGGGTCGAGGACGAAAAGGTGCTGTTTTCCGGCGACCTGGTCGAATATGAAGC